>JAFAZB010000057.1 GCA_019240015.1 Solirubrobacterales bacterium | reverse complement strand
GTCTAGCTTCGGCGACAGTTGTGCGCTGCGCTGGAGCTCGGCCAGCTCGCGGCTTGCCAGCTCGCTCTCTGGCCCGCCGCCCGCGATCACGGCTACCAGCGCCTGCTGGCGGACCGCGACCCGGGCGCTGATCGCCCGGCGCACCTGATGGTGGCGGCTTGACCAACGATCAACCAGTCCTTCAGGGACGCCGTGAAGCTCGAAGTAGCGCCCCGCGCGGCCCGTCCCGCGGCGGATCCCGAACCCCAGCTGGGCGAGCAGGCGGGCCAGCTCGGTGCGGTAGGCGGCGCCGAGCTCGCGGCGATGCACGAGCCACGAGCGCGAGTCGACCGCCACGACCCGCCCGTCGCCACGAACGGCGGCGTGCAGCAGCACGTGGGAGTGAAGCTGCGGATCGGGCGGCTGGCCGCCCACCGAGCGGGCCGTCGTATGCCGCCAGCTGGTCGCGATCAGCCGCTCGGGCTTGGCGTGGATCACCGTGTATTGGTCGACGCGCTCGCGGATCATCGCCACATACCGAATCGAATGCGCGAGCGCCCGATCGATAGCCAGCTCGTGCGCCCGCTCGATCCGCTGCCTCAACGCCGGCGAGGCCAGCGCCCACACCGCGCTGACCGACTTCGGCGCCGAGAAGGTGGCATCGATCGCCGCGACCGCCACCCCCGAAGCGCCGGCCAGGCGAAGCGGCTCGCCGGTATCCGGGCGACGCACTTCCATCAGCGCCCTCAGCACCTGAGCGCTGACCGGCCCCTCCGGGTCGCATCCGACCACCCCCGCCCCGTCTGCCCATCTACCCGGAGCCTGCACCCTGTCCCCATCCTTTAGGTAGTAGTCGCCCAGGCCCTCGGGCTCTGATTTGGCTTCGAGGTACTCGGCGTAGTCATCCGCCCGCCCAGCCGTCACCTTCGCGACCGTCAACACCGCGCACCCCCCGCCACCACCCGCTCGCCCTCCACTGCCTTGCCACCGACTGGGGACACACTCCACGCACTGGGCGTGCTGACGGCAAGATGTCCCAAGATGTCCGTGGTCAGCACGGCGGTCAGCGGGAGCCGCGGTCGCCCACGAGCGTGCACCACGGCTGTGTCGCGTGGGCGGGAGTGAGCGTGACAAGCTGCCAGGCGACGCCGTCGAGGTGCAGTCCCCGGCCACGGGGTATGTTCCCGATCTCACCGGGAGACAGAATCCGCTGGCGCTGGGTTGAGATCGTCCTGCTGCGCTGCGCATGTTGCGAAGCTTGTCCGGTCGATGGTGGGATCACCAATCCGCGTGGCCGGGTCGTGGTCGTCGAGACGATTCGGCGGTCGTATTCGCCTAACGCCACGGAGACTGTCTCGAGCGTGCGGCTGTCGGCGATCCCGGGCAGGATCAGCTTGGTGGCGAACAAGGTCAGGAACCCGTCGGCGGCCTCTCCCCACCGGGCCCGTGCTTGCGAGAGGTCTTGGAAGGCGACGAGCAATTGAAGTCCCTGCCCACCGCCTTCGGAGGCGATCTGCGGCAGGTCGTGCAGCGGGGCGATGTTCGCCGCCTCGTCCAACGCGAACAGCAGTGGCGAACGCAACACGTGGTTGTGGTGTGCTTGGTAGGTGGCGGCGCGGATCTCAGATAGCAGCCCGCACACGAGCGGCGCGGCGAGCGCCTGGTGCTCGGCCGGGGCGTGGATGAAGATCGTGTCGCTAGAGCGCACGAAGCTTGCTGGGTGGACGTTCGGCTCGCGCGCGGCCGCGAGCGCGCCGGTTGCGCTGTACGCGTCGAGCGCGTCAGCGGCGGCGGAGAAGATCGAGGAGCGCTCGCGCACCTCGGTGTTCCCAAGGCCCGTCAGCACACCTGCGGCGAGAGTTGCGCGTGAGCGCTCGAGCACGATCGTCGCCTCGTCCAGATCGTGGCGGAGCACCCAGCCGGCGACGGCGCCGATGTCCTGTGCCGATAGCGCGGCGGCGTGGAGCAGCGGCGCGAGCAGAGCACTCGCGCGTCTTGACCAGTGGGTCGAGTCGGTCGTCCCGGCCCCGACGCGCGACCCGGTGACCATCGCCCGCGCCATCAAAAGCGCCCCGTCCCACGTCTGAGCCGAGCTGATGGGCGACCAGCGAACCCGCGCGTCGGATCGAAGCGATGGGCGCTCGCCCGTAGGGTCGAACTCCCAGACGCGACCGACGCTGGAGCGTGCCGACGCGGTGGCGTCGAGCGCATCGGGCTTGGTCGATGCGCACACCACCGGGCCCGGGTGAGCGAGCACCGCGGGGATCATCACCGCGCTCGTTTTGCCAGATCGCGGCGGGCCGAGCAACAGCACCGCGTGCTCTGGGCCCGCACACACCCAATCCCCGCGGCGCTCGACCCCCAGGTACACACCGCCGCCCAGTTGGCGGGAGTGATCGAGCACCGCAGCCAGTGGATCCGCCGCCGCGGCCAGCTTCGCCGCTACCGGCGCGGGCTTTGACCGGCGGCGGTAAATGTCCCACCCGAGGCGGAAGATGACAGCGGCGACCAGCAGGACCCAAAGCGGAAGTGGCTGGTAGGCCAGCAGCAGCAGTAGTGCGGCCAGCTGGAGCACGTTCGAGAGCCGTCGCTTGCACTCGGCGGCCCGGTCATGCTGGTGCGACGGGCCCCAGGTCGGCGGCGTGTTCATCGCGTGCCTTTCGGCCGGGTGGACTCCTGTCGCTCGATCCACTCCACCAATGTCTCGCTACGAAAGCGGACGTAGCGCTCGCCGATCCGGACCGTGGGTAGCTCCCCCCGACGCGCCAGCGCATACACGAGGCTCGCCCTCACGCCCAGCACCTCGGCGACCTCATCGACCCCAAGCAGACGAGCGGGGTATCCACGACCGGGAAGCTGGACCACCGCAGGCTGTCTGCCACGGTCGTCCGGCGGGTAGTCCACTCGGGGTGACGCGTGCCGGGTTCGCATGCCCGGGACGATGCACTTCCCGCTCGGACATCGCTACCGCACCTTCGGACATCTTCGAAGACGTCCTTGGACATCTACGGACATCTTCGGACATCTTGCGGGAACATCCCTGCAAAACAAGGGTCCAGAGGGCGATGGCAAACGAGCGGCTGCGACAAGCGATCTACCACGCGGGGCTTGACCCCGACCAGTTCGCCGAGCTGATCAAAGTCGACGTCAAGACAGTCCACCGCTGGCTCGCGGGCCGCCCCGCATACCCACGCCACCGCGCCAGCGCCGCCAACGCGCTCGGCCTACAGGAGCACGAGCTGTGGCCCGACACCACCCCTGTGCCGGTCGCCGGTCACGATCTCCGGCGAGAGGTTAAAGCGGTCTTCGCCAGCGCCGAGCATCCCGATGCTCCCAACTGGCGCGATCTGCTCGACCACGCGGTCGAGCAGATCGAGCTGCTCGGCGACTCGCTGATCGAGATCCTCGCCACGCCAGGCGTGATCGATACGCTCGCCGCGAAAGCCACTTCCGGCTGCCAGGTCCGGATCCTGATCTCAGCTGCCGACTCGATCTTCCTCGAAGCGCGGGCCGCCGAGCTCGGCCAGCAAGGCCAGGATTACATCGGGCGTACACCTCTCCACCGCGAGGTCGAGACCGCCCGCGGACACCTCGAGCCCCTCACCCGCCACGACGCGATCGAGCTGCGCCAGTTCTACGCCGACCCTCGCTACACGATCCTGCGCTTCGACGAACAGATGCTCGTCAGCTTGCATCTCCGCCGTGTCCCCGCAGCACAAGCGCCGCTGCTCGAGCTCCACCGAGAACATGACGGCGGCCTGTTTGACGAGTTCTCCAACCACCTTCGCGCGATCGCCACCACAGCGAGCCAGCCGATCGAGCCCGCACCCGAGCTGTACCCCGACCCGAACATTCACCGTGACCGTTACGAGCCGGTGACCCAGGAGACCTACGAGCGCGAGCTCCAAGCCGGCCAGCAACGCTACCGCCAGTTCGTCGACGCAGCTCAGCGACCGATCGACGAAGTCCGCGGCGAGCTCCGCCGCCCCGAACAACACGATCGCGAGACGCCCACGGGATAACCGCCGCGGAGGGTTAGGCGGTCAGTCATCGCCTGGCGACGGAAGCTCAGACCCGAAGCGGGCCGGCTGAACGTGGACCAGCTGAGTCAGCTCGAGCTGCCCCACGACGCTCTGCACCAGCTCACCGACCCACGGGTCGACTACCAGATAAAGGACCGCCACGACCCGAGCGTCAGCCGCATACGCGCGGAGAATCGCCGCGAGCTGCTCCGCGGCCGGTGCGGCTAGGGGTAGCTCGACCGGGATCCGGCCAGACCGGGTCAGCAACATCACGTCAGGAAAGTGGCCGTGCTCCCCATCCGGCTGCACCTCAAACGGTGCGTCTACGTCGCTCAGTGCGCCTCGCATCTCCCGCTCACACAACACCCGATCAATCGAGCCGAACACCCCATCGCGCGCCGCCAACCACACCCACGGCACACCGACGTCGTGCCGGTGGCAACGGGTCAGCCGAGGCGGCGGCAAACCGCTGGCGACCGCCCGCAACCCAGCACACGTGATCCGAAAGCACCCCCAACCCGCGGCCGCCAGGCGATCACGTACCAACAGCCCGTTCGCCGCCAGCCTGACCATACGAGCGCCCGCCTCGGCGATCGGAGCGCTGGTAAGCGCGCTCACGTGATCAGGCGCCACTAAGCAATGCGCGGCGGCGAACCGCAGCACCTCCCGATCGAGATCATTTAGGACCATCGCGCCGCCTCGGCCGTCGGAGGACTCCGCTGGCCATCGTTTCACTTAGCGCAAGCCGATGAACTCCTGGCATCAGCGGGCCGCGCCGATCGTCCCGCACGAGCGCTACGTCGCGAGGCTGTCGGAAATTGCGGAAAGTAGCTCACACGGTGAAACCGCTGCGCCGAGCCGCGAGCGGCTCCGATCGCCGCACTTTCCGCAATTTCCGACAGCCTCGCGACGAACGGGCCGTATCGCGCAAGCTGCGCGTCGCCCCCAGCTCTGGTGTCTGCCGAAACGGGTCAGCGATCAGGCGCGGGCCAGCTGAGCGGGGATGTGATCACCAGGTCCGTGCTCGCAGGGCCTGAACGGTGGATCCGGTCCTGGCCAAGCATCTGGCAGGCCGAAAACAGCCGCGGGCGACCTCTTCGCCTCAGACGATTGCAGGATGTCGTCGATCACCCGCATCACGCCGGAAGGGAGATCCGCGGTCAACTCCAACGTCGGGGCGAAGTGGTGCCATACCGTCGGCCACACGGTTGCCACGGTGTGGGGAAGGATCCCGACGCCGAGGAGGACAGCGGAGATCCGTCGGCGCGCGGCGCCTCGAGTGCTGATCCACACTCCATCGGCGTTACGGACAATACGAGACGCCCCGCTCGCGATATCGACCTGCACTGAGTGGCTACCGAAAAGCGCATCTTCCACGGCGCGGTCATCGACAAAACCGTTGACCGCTAGTGCTGCAACAAGCAGGGGCTTATCGGGGGTCCCGTAACGCCTCCCCTTACGTGTGACTGCGCTTCGCAGCTTCGGCACGTTATTCACAAAGCCGCCGATTCCAGTTCTTATGCCAATGAAGCGGTTGGCCGGAC
>JAFAZB010000236.1 GCA_019240015.1 Solirubrobacterales bacterium | reverse complement strand
AACCTGAATCTCTCGTCGGATGACCCCGCAATTGGGCTTCGCGCCGCGTTGGCGCTCCATCGCCTAGCTGAGCGGGTCGAAGCGAACAACGTCGCGGCCGCCCGAGAAAAGGGCTGGTCGTGGCAGCAGATCGGAGACGCCCTAGGCGTCACCCGCCAATCCGTGCACACCAAATACAACAAGGACTGATCATGAACACCGACCCCGTTGCCCCAGAGACGCTTCACGCCTGGGCCATCTATCTGAAGGCCAGTGAGGAGGCTCGTCGCCGAGGTGATCGCCGCACTGGCACTGATCACATCTTGCTCGCCTTGTTCGAGGATCCCTCGATCGCAGCCGTGTTGGGCGTGAGCCTGCAGCAAGCTCGGCAGGCCCTTGAGTCGCTCGATCACGAAGCCCTGGGCGCCCTGGGCCTGGCGTCCGGCACTGATGCTCCCCCAATCCCAATGCGCGCGGTGCCGAAGAAGCCGCGGATCAGAGACGTCGTGAAAAAAGATCGCCTTCGCCTGACGCCCGCGGCAAAGAAAGTGCTCGAGGCAGCCTACAAGCCCAACGGTCATCGGAAGTTCCAGGTCACCGGCCCCGAGGTGCTGGCCCAGATCCTCGCTCTCCAACCTCCAGATCCTGCGGCGGTGCTGCTGGGCGCTCTCGGTATGAACACATCAGAGGTTCGGCGCCGATTGGATCTGCCAGGCGGATGAGGGCGGTCGTCAGAGCCGAGTCGTTGACCAAGCGCTTCGGCGATGTCTCAGCGGTCACGGATCTGTCCTTCGCGTTGGGCGCCCGGGACGATCACGGGCCTTCTCGGCCCTAAAGGCGCCGAGTTGCCGCGTCCGGCGTTACGGATTGGTGCCGTGCTCGAGGCGAGCGGTTTCCATCCCGGCCTCTCAGGCCGCGATCACCCGCGGGGGCTCGGGCAGGCCGTCGAGGTTCCTGACTCACGTGCGGACGAGGTGTTGCGCATGGCGGAGATCGTGGTCGCGCTCGGAGTCGGACTGACCCAGGACGACTCGGCCGGGAAGATCGCGAGAGGACTCCAGCAGCACCACGAGCGGCTGCTGGTGATCACCTACCTCTCCGTTGTCTACGCCACCGCGTTTCTGATCTACCTCTGCAGCCTGCACAGCGTGCTGCGCGGGGACAGCGACCGGCACCGGATCCTCGGGGCCTTGGTGCTGATCGGCGGCGTGCTGTTTGTCACTCTGCATGCCGTCAGCGACATCGGCATCACCGGCCTAGTCGGCGCCAAGCTCGGGTCGTTCGGCTCCCAGCACGATCCAGCCGTCCCCTACACGCTCTTTCTGACGACGTATGCGCTGGAAAGCGTCGGCGACGTCTTCGGCAGTCTCTGTTTTCTAGCGGCGGGCTTGCTCGTGATCAAAAGTGGCATCCTGCCGCGCTGGCTTGCGTGGGTTTCGATCCTCGCCGGAATTTTGCTGTTCCTCCAAGGCTTCGGGCTCGGCGGAGTCATCGCCTCGTTCGGGCTGGTTCTCGACCTGATCGGGTTCGTGCTCCTGCTGATCTTCGTGCTCGCAAGCAGTGTCATCTTGCTAAAGCGAGAGACCGCGGTCGCCAACATCGCGGTTCCTCCAGTCCACTAGGCCCGGGGCAGAGTCCCCAACGCGCTAAGACAGCACTCCGCGCTCGGGCGCAACTTACGCCCCCAGACCCGTGCCGATCGGGATCACGAGGATCTGTTACTCAAAACAGCTCCCGCCAACTGAACTCGGGTGAGTAACCGAGCGCCCTGCGCGCTTTGCCGATGTCGAGCAGCGTGTCGTATCCCTCGACGTGATCGGCGACGGGGACCTCGGGGAACACCTCATTCATCAAGTCACGGCTCGGGCGTTTCATCACCGTGTCGGCGGCGGCGACGATGAAGTTCTCGGTTCCCTCGATGTCCGCCTCGAGCGCGAGCCGCACGCTCTGCGCGACGTGGCTCTCGTCCACGTAACCCCACAGGTTCCATTTGCGACGTTGGGGGTCGTCCCAGAAGGTGGGGAACCGCTCGTAGTCGGAGCGGACCATGATGTTCGAGAACCGCAGGCCGACGATCGTGGTCCCGTGCCAGCGGTGCGACTGCCTCGCCATCTCCTCGCCAAGCACCTTGGAGAGCGCGTAGCTGGTCTCGGGATAGACGTGCGCTTCGTCGACCGGCGCATAGTCGGGCGGGCGCTCGAACGGCAAGCCGAGGGTCGTCTCGCTCGACGCCCACACCACCCGTGGTAGCCCCAGCCGCGCGGCCGCCGAGAACACCGCGTACGTGCTCGTGATGTTGGTG
>JAFAZB010000447.1 GCA_019240015.1 Solirubrobacterales bacterium | reverse complement strand
ATGAGCGGGGCCGGCCGGTCAGCGCCGGGGACACCGCGCCGCGACGCCGACCCCCACGCCGATCACCGTCAGGGGCGTCGATCCGTGCGACGGCCGACGCTGGCGACGATCAGCGCGAGCATCGGCGGTCAGGTTTTGACGCCCGCGATTCTCCGGGCGCGCCCGGAAGCGTTCAGCGTCTCAGGGATTCACTTCCGGCGGAAGGTTGTCCACGCCCTCGCTGAAGCGGCGTTCCTCGTGCTTCTCGGGGTCGTCCTCGCTGAGCACCTCCTCGCCTTCGCTGAAGCGACCGCGGTGGTGCTTCTCGGGGTCGTCCTCGCCGAGCAGCTCCTCGCCTTCGCTGAAGCGACCGACGTGGTCTTCGTCCGGATATTGCTCGGGGTGGGCCTCGCCCTCGCCGAAACCCTCTCGTGGCTGATCGGGCTGCGCCGGCCGGTGTTCGGGGTCCGGATTTGGATCGCGAGTGGGGTCGTCGGACATCTGCTCCTCTCCTCCTGGTGACTGTTTGCAGCAATCGCGGCGCGGCCCGCAGGCCCGCCGGCTCGGCTCACGGCGCGTCCTGTAACACATGTCACGCGCCGGGGTACCCCTGGGCGGTGCTGCCGTTCCGCCGCAAGCGTTCGTGGAAGCGCCGAGTCAGCGACGCGGCGCGGAATGCCCCTCAGCGGGGTCGGGAGCTGCGGGCCGCCGCCGCGCAGCTGGATGTTCCCTGGGCGCGATCCTGGCTCGCCAGCGTCGCCCGCGAGAACTTCATGCGGTTCGTGCTCAATCCGATCATGAACTACTACGCCCGGCGCCGGGCCACGGGCAGGGAGAAGCTCGCCGGCGTCAAGGGCCCGGTGATCCTGGTCGCAAACCACGCGAGCCACATGGATACCCCCGTGATCCTCTCTGCCCTGCCCAGGAAGCTCCGCAAGCGCACCGCGGTGGCCGCTGCGGCGGACTACTTCTACCGCAACCGGCTGGTGGCGGCGCTCGTGTCGGTGATCTTCAACACGGTCCCGATCGATCGTCGCGGCGGGGGGCTGTCCAAGGACGGCAGCCACCTCGACAAGCTGCTCGACCAAGGTTGGAACCTGCTCCTGTATCCGGAGGGGACTCGCTCCCGGGGCGGCTCGCCGGGGCGGGTGCGCCGAGGAGCGGCAGTGTTGGCCGCCGCGCACAACCTGATGATCGTCCCGATCCGGGTCACCGGGACCGCGGCCGCGATGCCGCCGGGGCGGATCTGGCCGAAGCGGCTCCGGGGCAGGCTGCTGCGCAAGCGCCACCGGATCGAGGTGTCGTTCGGCGAACCGATCCGTCCCAGCGAGGACACCGCGGCACTGATCGAGCGCGTGCAGCGGTACTTCGAGAACGGCGACGGGGGACCGTCGATCTCGCCTTACCGGCGCGGACGCCCGATCGGCTCGCGCCGCGACTGAGCTACTCGTCATCCTCATCGAGCCAGTCGATCGTGCGGGCGACCGCCTTGCGCCATTTGCGATACCCGCGCGCCCGCTGCTCCTCGCCCATCTGCGGCAGCCACTCGGCGGCCTTGTGCCAGTTGGCTTGCAGGGCGGGCAGGTCGGGCCAGAATCCGACTGCCAGGCCGGCCGCGTAGGCGGCGCCGAGCGAAACGGTCTCGGCGACGATCGGTCGCACCACGCGGACGTCGAGCACGTCGGCGAGGAATTGCATCAGCAGGTTGTTGGCGGTCATCCCGCCGTCCACCCGTAGGGTGCGCATCGCCATCCCTGCGTCGCTGTTGATCGCGTCGACCACCTCTTTGGTCTGCCAGGCGGTCGCTTCGAGCACGGCGCGCGCCAGATGCCCCTTGGTGATGTAGCCGGTCAGGCCGGCGATCACGCCGCGGGCGTCGCTGCGCCAGTGGGGGGCGAACAGCCCGGAGAAGGCCGGCACGAAGTAGCAGCCGCCGTTGTCTTGCACGGTCCGCGCCAGCGTCTCGATCTCAGGCGCGGAGGCGATCAGCGTGATGTTGTCGCGGAACCACTGCACGAGCGCCCCGGTGACCGCGATCGCACCCTCGAGCGCATAGGTCGGCGGCTCATCGCCGATCCGGCAGCCCACCGTCGTCAGCAGCCCGCTGCTCGACATCACCGGCCGCTGGCCCGTGTTGAACAGCAGGAAGCTGCCGGTGCCGTAGGTGCACTTTGCGTCACCGGGCGAGAAGCAGGTCTGCCCGAACAGCGCCGCCTGCTGGTCGCCCAGCGCCGCGGCCACCGGCACCCCGGCGAGCTGCCCCCGCGCCTCGCCGTAGACCTCCGATGACGGCCTGATCTCGGGCAGCATCGCCCGCGGGACGCCCATCGCGTCGAGCAACTCCTGATCCCAGTCGAGCGTCTGCAAGCTCATCAGCATCGTGCGGCTGGCGTTGGTCACGTCGGTGAGATGGCGTCCCGTCAAGCGCGAGATCAGCCATGAATCCATCGTCCCGAACACCACCTCGCCGCTCTCGGCGCGCTCGCGAAGCCCGGGGATCCTGTCGAGCAGCCAGCGGACCTTGGGCCCCGAGAAGTAGGTGGCCAGTGGCAGGCCGCAACGCTCCCGGAAACGCTCCTGGCCGACCGGGCCTCCTAGCTCCCGGATCAGGTGGTCGGTGCGCGTGTCCTGCCAATTGATCACGTTGTGGACGGGCCGCCCGCTCTCGCGCTCCCAGACGATCGTCGATTCGCGCTGGTTGGCGATCCCCAACGCGACCAGATCGGAAGGCTGGAGCCCCGCCTCGTTGAGCGCGCGTTCCACCACCTCCTCGACGTTGCGCCAGATCTCCTCGGGGTCGTGCTCCACCCATCCCGGCCGGGGGAAGATGTGCCGGTGCTCCTTCTGCCCCACCGAGACGATCCGCGCCGACCGGTCGAACACCAGGCAGCGCGAAGACGCCGTGCCCTGGTCGATCGCCGCCACGTATTGCTCTGTCATTGATGCCTCCCGTCTACCAAGGGATCGCTCCGAGCTCGCGCGAGACCGAGCGCGCCGCCTCACGGACGTACGTCAGCAGGTCACCGCGCGGCCCCCCGTCTTCGAGCAGCCGCTCGCAGGCGCCGACGATCCCCATCGCCCCCACGGTCAGCCCTCGGCGATCGATGATCGGCGCGGCGCACGAGGCCTGGCCCTGGACCAGCTCACCTATATCCGCGGCCCAGCCCTGCTCGCGCACCTTCTCCAGCTCGCGCTCTAGCCCTTTGCGCGAGCTGATCGTCGCGGGCGTGAACGCCGAGAGCCCGTCGCGGTAGAGCTCGTTCGCCACGTAGGGGTGGTGCGCCAGCAGCACCTTCCCCAGGCCGGTGGCGTGCGCCGGCAACAGAGAACCCACATCGAGCGTCTGAAGGCTGTCATCGGGTCGGAACACGTGGTGGACGATCAGCACCTGGGCGTCGTGGAGGGTCCCGATCCGCACCGCCTCGCCCGTCCTGGTCGCGAGCGAGTCCGACCAGTTGAGCGCGCGGGTGCGCAGCTCGTTGCCGTCCAGATAGCTCGATCCCATGTGCAGCAGCGCGGCCCCCAGCTGGTACTTGCCGGTCTCCGCGTCCTGCTCCACGAAGCCGACCTGCTGGAGCGTGCGGAGCAGCCCGTGCACGGTTCCCTTCGGAAGCCCCAACTCCCCGGCGATATCCACGACTCCCAGGCGGCGCGTTCGACCAGACAGCAACCGCAGGATGCCCGCGGCACGCTCAATCGACTGGATTGCCCGGCCCACGCTACCGCGCTGCTTTTCTGAGCAGCTCGAACCCAGTCTCGCCTAGCAGAACTTGGTTTGACATTGCCGAACCAGCGCCGATAGTATCGCGCACAAGGTCAAGTTCTTTTCAGGAGGGAGAAGAGGTTGAGCATCATCGGTGCTGAGTGGATCGGGACTGCGCTCCTGATCCTGCTAGGTGACGGGGTCGTGGCCGCGGTGTTGCTGGCCCGATCGAAGGCGCAGAACTCAGGCTGGATCGTAATCACGTTCGGGTGGGGCTTCGCGGTGATGGCGGGCGCCTATGCGGTCGGGCAGTTCGACGGCGCGCACCTGAACCCGGCGGTCACGCTGGGCCTGTGGATCAACGGCAATGTCCACGGCAGCCAGGTCCCGAAGTACATCGTCGGAGAGTTCCTCGGCGCCGGGACGGGCGCGCTGTTGGTGTTCCTCGCCTACTATCTCCACTTCGGGGAGACCGAGGATCCGGGGCTGAAGCTGTCGGTGTTCTGCACCGGGCCCGCGATCCGCAACTACGTGGCCAACCTGGTGACCGAGATCATCGGCACGCTGGTGCTGGTGTTCGGGATCCTGGCGATCACCAACACCGGCAACAAGGGACCCGCGACGAGCGGGCTCGGGACGCTGCTGGTGGCGTTCCTGGTGGTCAGCATCGGGCTCTCGCTAGGCGGTCCGACCGGATATGCGATCAATCCGGCCCGCGATCTGGGCCCCCGCATCATGCATGCGATTCTGCCGATACCCGGTAAGGGGGGATCCGACTGGTCCTATGCCTGGGTACCGGTGCTGGGGCCGCTGATCGGGGGCGCGCTGGGCGCGCTGCTGTACGGCGCCGCTTATCCCGGTTAGGAGGGCACACCGATGAAGAAGCTGATCAACGCGCCCGACGCGGTTCTCAGTGACGCGCTGCGCGGCGTGCAGGCCGCCCACGGCGACCGCCTACGCGTCTCGTTCGATCCCGCGTACGTCGTTCGCAGCGACGCGCCCGTGCAAGGCAAGGTCGGGATCATCTCCGGGGGCGGCTCCGGCCACGAGCCGATGCACGGCGGGTTCGTGGGGCCGGGAATGCTCGATGGGGCATGCCCGGGGGAGGTGTTCACCTCCCCCACCCCGGACCAGATGATCGAGGCGACCAAAGCGGTCGATGGCGGCGCCGGGGTGCTTCATGTAGTCAAGAACTACACCGGCGACGTGATGAACTTCGACATGGCGGCGGAGCTCGGACGGGGCGAGAACATCGAGGTCGAGACGGTGCTGACCAACGACGACGTGGCGGTGGAAGACTCGCTCTACACGGCGGGACGCCGGGGCGTTGGGGTTACCGTCCTGATCGAGAAGATCTGCGGCGGCGCGGCGGAGGATGGCCGGTCGCTGCAGGAGGTCGCCGAACTGGGTCGCCGCGCGAACGCCAACGGCCGCTCGATGGGCATGGCGCTGACCCCCTGCATCACGCCGGCCTCCGGTGAGCCCAGCTTCGAGCTGGGCGACGATGAAGTTGAGATCGGGATCGGCATCCACGGCGAGCCGGGTCGTTTCCGTGAGCAGCTGGGACCCGCATCTCAAGTCGCCGAGCGTCTGATGGCGCCGATCCTGGATGATCTCCCGTTCTCCTCTGGGGATCGGGTGCTGGCGTTCGTGAACGGGATGGGCGGAACCCCGCTGCTCGAGCTCTACGTGATGTACGCGGAGGTCGCGAGGGTCGCCGGGGAACGCGGGATCCAGCTCGAGCGCAATCTGATCGGCAACTACATCACGTCGCTCGAGATGCAGGGCTGCTCGATCACGTTGCTCAAGCTCGACGATGAGCTGCTGCGCTATTGGGACGCCCCAGTCAACACGCCGGCCTTGCGTTGGGGCGCCTAGTGGGGATCACCGCAGGCCGCGCGGTCGACTGGATGAACCGCTTCGCGAGCGAGGTGAGCGAGCACCGGCAAGAGCTGGTGAGGCTCGACACGGCGATCGGGGATGGGGATCACGGCACGAACATGGAGCGCGGCATGCGCAAGGCGCTCGACAGGCTGGGCCAGGCCCAGCCCGAGGACCCCGGCGCCGTGCTCAAGTCCGTCGCGATGACGCTCGTCTCGAGCGTCGGTGGCGCTGCGGGACCCTTATACGGGACGCTGTTCCTGCAGATGGGCAGCTCGCTGGCTGGACACCAGGAGGTCGAGCTGCCCGAGCTCTCAGCCGCATGGCGAAAGGGGCTCGAGGGTGTGCAGGCGCGGGGGAAGGCGCAGCCGGGCGACAAGACGATGGTCGACGCGCTCACCCCTGCGGTGCAAGCGCTGGAGGAGGCTTCCGAGCTCGAGCCGGGCCTGCAAGCGGCCGCGCGAGCCGCGCACGACGGCATGCTCGCGACCACCCCGCTGGTGGCACGCAAGGGTCGCGCGAGCTATCTCGGCGAACGCAGCAAGGACCACCAGGATCCCGGGGCGACTTCTACCTACTACCTCTTCAAGAGCGCCGCTGAGACGCTCGCGGGCTAAAAGGAGCAACGCATGGCCAAATACGCAGCAGCGCTGGACCAGGGTACGACCAGCACCCGGGCGATGGTCTTCGATCACGGTGGACAGGTGGTCTCGGTCTCCCAGAAGGAGCACGAGCAGATCTATCCCAAGCCGGGCTGGGTCGAGCACGACGCCAAAGAGATCTGGGAGCGCTCCCAGGAGGTGCTCGACGAGGCGCTGTCCGAGGCCGGCGCGAGCGCCGACGACATCGCGGGGCTGGGGATCACCAACCAGCGTGAGACCGCGGTGGTCTGGGATCGGAACACCGGTGAGCCGGTGATGAACGCGATCGTGTGGCAGGACACCCGCACGGACAAGCTCGTCGATGAGTTCTCAGCCGACGGCGGACAGGACCGCTTCCGGACCAAGGTCGGGTTGCCGCTCGCCACCTACTTCTCCGGTCCCAAGGTGCGCTGGATCCTGGACAACGTCGACGGAGCCCGGGAGAAGGCCGAGTCGGGCGACCTGATCTTCGGCAACATCGATACCTGGTGCATCTGGAATCTCACCGGCGGCCCCGACGGTGGGCTGCACATCACGGACGTGAGCAACGCCAGCCGCACGATGCTGATGGACCTGGAGTCGCTCTCCTGGGATGAGGAGATCGCGTCGGTGATGGGCGTCCCGACCTCGATGCTGCCGGAGATCCGGGCCTCCAGCGAGGTATACGGTGAGGTCAAGTCAGGAGGCTTTCAGGGTGTCCAGCTCGCCGGTGACCTGGGCGACCAGCAGGCGGCGACGTTCGGGCAGACCTGCTTCTCGACCGGAGAGGCGAAGAACACCTACGGCACCGGAAACTTCCTGCTGCTCAACACCGGCAACGAGGCCGTCCAGTCGAAATCGGGACTGATCACCACGGTCGGGTACAAGATCGGCGAGAACAAGCCGGTCTACTGCCTGGAGGGATCGATCGCGATCACCGGGGCGCTGGTCCAGTGGCTGCGGGACAACCTGAAGATGATCAAAGCCGCGCCTGAGGTCGAAGAGCTGGCCAGCTCCGTCGATGACAACGGCGGGCTCTACATCGTGCCGGCGTTCTCCGGCCTGTTCGCGCCCTACTGGAAGTCCAACGCGCGCGGGGTGTTCGCCGGCCTGACCCGGTACGTCAACGCCGGCCACATCGCCCGCGCCACGCTCGAGGCGACTGCCTATCAGAGCCGGGAGGTGGTCGAGGCGATGGATGCCGACTCGGGCGTCGCGCTCGAGTCGCTGAAGGTCGACGGCGGCATGGTCGCCAACGATCTGCTGATGCAGTTCCAGGCAGATCTGCTCGGGGTGCCGGTGATCCGTCCCCAGGTGGCAGAGACCACCGCGCTGGGCGCCGCCTACGCGGCCGGGCTCGCGACCGGGTTCTGGAACAGCGAGGACGACCTGCGCGAGAACTGGGCCGAAGACAAGCGGTGGGAGCCGAAGATGGATTCCGCTCAGCGCGACGAGTACTACCAGTACTGGAAGAAGGCGGTGACCCGGACCTTCGACTGGTTCGACTGAAAGCCCGATCGATGCCCTGCCTGTAGCTGGCAGAAGCAAGGCACGGCGGTAGGCTGCGCACATGTCCGCGCTGCGCAGTGACGTCCTGGTGATCGGCGGCGGAGCCACCGGGGCGGGCGTGGCCTGGGACGCCAGCCTGCGTGGGCTCGAGGTCACGCTCGTCGACCGCGCCGACCTCGCCGAGGGGACCAGCGGGCG
>JAFAZB010000422.1 GCA_019240015.1 Solirubrobacterales bacterium | reverse complement strand
GATAGCTCGAGCGGATTGAGCCCGTGCCTGCCGATGTAGTCGCCGAACTGCTGTAGATCGGACCGGTAGGCCTCGAGCGTGTTGCGCGACAGGCCGCGCTCGAGCTCCAATGAGGCGAGGAAATCGAGCGTCAGCTCGGTCAGCCTTCTGGTGCCGGGGGTGACCTCGGTGGTGGCCATGGTGGCCTATTCGCGCTGGAAAGCGGCAGTCCTTCGCCGTCGATTCGCTCCGATCGCCGCCTACGGCCAGCCGCGCCGCGCCAACCACAGCAAGGCGATCAGCGACTTCGAGTCCTCGCATTGCTCGATCGCCTGATCGATCTGCGCCAGCACCCACGGCACGATCTCGATTCGCTCGTTCTCCTCGGGCGCCTGCGCGGGAGAGCAATCGGACAGGCCGGCAGCCAGATACAGCCACACGCGCTCATCGCTGAAACCCGGGCTGGTGTAGAAGCGATGAATCAGCTCCCAGTGCTCCGCTCGCTTGCCGATCTCCTCAGCCAGCTCTCGCTTGGCGGTCGCGAGCGGCTCCTCTCCCGCCACGTCCAGCTTGCCCGCTGGGATCTCCAGCGACGCCCCCTGTGCGACGGCCTCGCGCGGCTGTCGGGTGAGCCACACATGCGTGTCGTCGAGCGCGAGGATCCCCACCGCGCCTGGATGCCACACCTTCTCGCGGCTGACCTCCACACCGTCCGCGTGACGGAAGCGCTCCACTCCGACCCGTACGATCTTGCCCTCCCACTCGACCTCCGAATCGAGGCGCTCGAAGCCGCTCATTGCAGCTCCGCCTCTGGCGCCTCCGACTGCTCGACCAGCGCGATCGCCAGCTCGAACACGCTGTCCAGCGCGTCGACGCTGATCCGCTCGCCTGGCTCGTGATTGCGCTCGCTGCCGTCGGCGAGGTTGGTGCACGGGAACCCGGCGGCGGCGAACGAGTTGGCGTCCGAGGCGCCGCCCGTCACGATGTGGCGGGGCTCATAGCCGCAAGCGCGCAGCGCACGCTCGGCCACCAGCACCTGCGGCGCGCTCGGCTTTGTCCGGTAGCCCTTGAACATCCGCTCGACGGTCACGTCCAGATCGCACTCGGTGGCGTTGGCGGCGTCCTGGAGGTGATCGATCATCTCGGTCGCGAGCTGCTCGGCGCGGCCCTCGTCGAGGCTGCGCGCCTCCGCTTCGATCCGGCAGCGCTCCGGGACCACGTTGATCGCCGTCCCGCCCTCGATCAGGCCCACGTTCGCGGTCGTCTCGGAATCGAGCCGGCCGAGCCGCATCGCCGCGATCGCCTGCGCCGCGGCCGCGACCGCGCTCCTGCCCGCCTCCGGGCGTAGCCCAGCGTGCGCGGCCCGGCCCCGCAGCTCGCCGACGATCCGGTAGTGGGTGGGGGCGGCGAGGACGATCTCGCCGATCGGCGTGGCGTGGTCGAACACGAACCCGAAGCCGCTGCGCAAGCGGCCGACGTCGAACGCCTTCGAGCCGCGCAGCGACACTTCCTCGCAGACCGTGAACACCAGTTCGACCCCGACCGCCGGCGGTCGGGGCGCCGCCGCAAGCCGGCGCGCGAGCGAGATCAGGGTCGCGACCGCCGCCTTGTTGTCCGCGCCGAGGATCCCCTCGTTGGCGTTCTCCCAGCCACCGTCGACGAGCACCGGCTCGATCGGCGCCGACAACGGAACCGTGTCCAGGTGGGCACCGAGCATCACGCTGTCGGGCCCTTCGCCTGGAATGCGGGTCAGCAGGTTGCCGGCGTCCGAGCCGGCCTGCGGCCCGGCGTCATCCTCCTCCACCGCGAGCCCTAGCGCGCGCAGCTCGGCGCTGACCCAATCGGCACACGCACGCTCGTGGCCCGACGGGCTCTCGATCCTGCAGAGGGCCAGAAATGCTTCGTGCAGCCGCTCGCGCTCGGCGTGGCTGGCCCGCCTCACGGCGCAGGCGCCGGCGCCTGCGCAGCCGCCCGACCCGCGTGCTCCAGCGCCGCGCCGACGAATTCGCGGAACAGCGGCGCCGGTCGCTCGGGGCGCGACTTGAACTCGGGGTGGTACTGCGAGGCGAGGAAGAATGGGTGCTCCGCCGGCGAGAGCTCGATCGCCTCGACCAGGCGCTCGTCGGGTGAGGTGCCGGAGCAGATCAGCCCGGCCGACTCGAGCCGCCGGCGCAGGTGGTTGTTGACCTCGTAGCGGTGGCGATGGCGTTCATAGATGACCGCTTCGCTGTACAGCTCCCGGATCCGGGTGCCGTCATGGAGCTTGACCGGGTCGGCGCCGAGCCGCATCGTGCCGCCCATGTCGGCGATCTCCTTCTGCTCGGGCAGCAGGTCGATCACCGGGAACGGGGTCTCGGGATCCATCTCGGTGGAGTTCGCAC
>JAFAZB010000313.1 GCA_019240015.1 Solirubrobacterales bacterium | reverse complement strand
ATCGCGGTCTCGGCCTCCGACGCCGACGGCGCCGCGGGCGAGAGCGCGCAAGCGCTGGCGGCGTTGCTGGGCGCCTCGGTCGTGAGCGAGCGGCGCGAGGCCGATCTGGTCGTGGTCGGCTCACAGCTGAGCGCGCCCCTGGGCCGGGTCGCGCTCAGCGGAGCGGCCCGCTCCGAGCTCGATTCGGTGCGCAGCCCGGTGCTGATCGTCCCGCACGGCAGGCCGCTGCTCGCCGCCGGCTGAGCCCGTCTGCGGCGGTTCCCCGCAGTAAGCGGGATCCGTTTATCCCAATGTCCAGATGCCTGGATCGGTTTGCTAGACGCCAGGCCATGGCTGGCGGCTGCAGGGCAAAGCCACAATCCCTCGCGATTCTGGGGGCCGACTAGGCCCTGCCGCCATCGCGGTCGGCGCCGTTCGGCCGTCTGACAAGGAGAACGATGTTAAGCGCATACCCATCGTGGCTCAGCCCTGGTGATAACGCCTGGCAGTTGACCGCCGCGACGCTCGTCGGGCTGATGAGCGTGCCTGGCCTGGTCGTCCTGTACGGCGGCGTCATGCAGAAGCGCTGGTCGATCAACAGCATGATGCTCACGTTCGCGGCCTTCTCGATCGTGCTGATCGTGTGGGTGCTGTGGGCGTTCAAGATGGGCTTCGGGCACCCGATCGGCAAGGGATCGGGGTTCTTCTCGACCTTCATCGGCAAGCCCGGCGACATCCTCAGCCACTCACAGGAACAGGGACGGGCCAGCATCCCGCTCGGAGACGCCGGGACGCCCAACTTCAGGTTCCCGATGTCGTCGCTGGCGTACTTCCAGTTCGTGTTCGCTGCGATCACCCCGATCCTGATGCTGGGCTCGGTACTGGGCCGGGTCAACTTCAAGGCCTGGGTCCCGTTCGTGGCGCTGTGGACGACGTTCATCTACACGGTCAACGCATTCCTGATCTGGGGCGGCGGCTGGTTCGCCCACAAGGGCGCGGTCGACTTCTCCGGTGGCTACGTGATCCACCTGTCGGCGGGCGTTTCAGGGTTCGTGGCGGCGGCGGTGATCGGACCACGCCTGCAGCGAGATCGCGAGATCGACGCGCCCAACAACGTGGCGATGGTCGCGGTCGGCGCGGGATTGCTGTGGCTCGGCTGGAACGGCTTCAACGGCGGCGACCCCTACTTCGCCGGCGCTGCCGCCTCGGCCGCGGTGCTCAACACCAACCTGTGTACCGCGGTGGCGTTCCTGGTCTGGGTTCTGTGGGACTACCTCACCGGTCGCAAGCCCGGCCTGATCTCGGGCGTCAACGGGATGATCACCGGGCTGGTGTGCATCACCCCCGCGGCCGGTTACGTGAACGGCTGGGGCGCGATGGCGCTGGGCGTGATCGGCTCGACGCTGGTCTACTTCGCGCTCAACTACCTGAGCCGGCTACGCCCGTTCCGCAACGTCGACGACACGCTCGGCGTGATCTACACGCACGGGTTCGCGGGCCTGGCGGGCGGTCTGTTGACCGGGGTGTTCGCCGATCAGCGGCTGCTGGTCTACATCGGTTCCGGGAAGGTGCCGAGCTTCTCCGCGCAGGGCGTGATCCACGGCAACTGGACGCTGCTCAAGTGGCAGTTCTTCGCGGCCCTGTGGGTGATCGTGTTCTCGGGCGTCGGTACGTTCATCCTGCTGAAGCTGGTGGGGCTGTTCGTCCCGTTGCGAATGTCCGAGGAGAACATGGAAATCGGCGACACCGCCGAGCACGGCCACGAGGTCTACCCGTCGGACGTGCCCTCGCTCGGATTCCCGGGTGGCATCCCGGGACTGGCCACGGGGCCCGGTCAAGCGGCGCCTTCGACCGCATGATCGACGGCTCGATCGCTCTCCTGCGCGCTTGAGGAGAGCAATGGATCGCGGCACTGGGGGGCGGGCCACCGCCCCCCAGTCCACGCGCTCGGACTCGCGGCGGTAGGCTCCCGCGTCATCAAAAAGGAGAGACAGCTGAAATGACAGTGACAGACAGCACGCAGACGGCGGCGGCGGCGGGCGCCAGCAGCG
The DNA here is from genome assembly GCA_019240015.1 of Solirubrobacterales bacterium. Classification (GTDB taxonomy): domain Bacteria; phylum Actinomycetota; class Thermoleophilia; order Solirubrobacterales; family Solirubrobacteraceae; genus Palsa-465. The sequence goes on along the minus strand of JAFAZB010000313.1, from coordinate 428 downwards.
CCGGCGAGGTACTCGACTTCGCCGTCAAGCGTCGCGTGGAGATGGTCGATCTGAAGTTCGTCGACTTGCCCGGGACCTGGCAGCACATGACCCTGCCGCTGGGCGCGCTGGACGCGGACGATTTCGAGTCGGGGCTCGGCTTCGACGGCTCCTCGATTCGCGGCTTCCAGGAGATCCACGAGTCCGACATGCTGCTGATGCCCGACGCGACCACGGCGTTCATCGACCCGTACTACACGCGCCCCACGCTGTCGCTGATCTGCTCGGTCGCCGACCCCGTGCTGGGGGAGCCCTACGCCCGCGACCCCAGGTTCGTGGCGCAGAAGGCCGAGCGGCACCTGATCCAGTCCGGGATCGCCGACGTCGCCTACTTCGGGCCCGAAGCCGAGTTCTTCGTGTTCGACCACATCGCCTACGAACAGGTCGAG
>JAFAZB010000226.1 GCA_019240015.1 Solirubrobacterales bacterium | reverse complement strand
CGGCCGGTCCTCGCCGGTACACCGCCCACAGCAGTGCGCACAGCACCGCAGCCCCCAGGAAGTAGCCCACCTCGACCCGGGTCACCTGGGCGCTGATCGTGGGACTGGCCACGAACACCACGAACAGGGCGGCGGCGGTCAGCCAGGAGAGCGACGCCAGCCGGGCTCGCCCGCGCGCGAGCGCCGCCTGGTTGAGCGTGCCCGCCACCAGGTGCAGACCCATCCCCACCCCCACGATCGCGAGGCCGAGCCGCGCGTAGTGAAACCCCTTGTTGCCCAGCAGTGCGGTCATCACCGGCGGTCCGATCGCCAGCAACCCGAGCGCGACCGCCCCGGCGAAGCCCGCGATCACGAGGATCGTCAAGCGGATGGCGCGGTGGAACTCCTCCGGGCTCTCCTGCGCCTGGAGCCCCGCCAGGTGAGGCAGGATCGAGGTCTGAATCGCCTGGAACAGCTGTAGCGGGGCGCGGACGATCAGCAGCACGTTGAACACGAACCCCGCCAGCGCTCGCCCGGAGTTGGCGTTGACGATCAGCACGGCCGCGTTCATCAGCGTCTGCTCGGCGAGCATGATCCCCACGACCGCGACCGCGAACCCGGTCCCGTGCCGCAGCGACAGATCGGTCGAGGCCTCCTCGACGCCGGCGTGCGCGGGGCCCTCCCGCGCGGCGTCGGCCGCCGGCAGTCCGGCCGGCCCCCGCACCCGGACCCGGGAGAAGGCAAACGGGATCACCAACAGCGACGCGAACGGCGCGACCGCCATCCCGAGTCCCACCATCCCCTGCCCCGAGCCGATGCCCACCGCGACCGCCAGCGCGAACAGGAAGCGTGAGGTCGACTCGAGGAACACCAGCCCGCCGTACAGCGCAAAGCGCTGGTGGCCAGCGAGCCAGCCACGCGCGAAATAGCTCGCGGCATAGGCCAGCACCCCGATCACGAGGATCCAGTAGAGGGAGCTCGAGCCATCGAACAGGTCCCGCTCGATGCGGTGGCGCAACAGCAGCGCGGCGCCCAGGAACGCCAGCGCGAACGACAGCTGGATCAGCGCCGGAATCCGTAGCGGATGGCCGTGCAGGCCGCGCGCCCGCCGGTCGGCGATCGTGCGCGAGAGCAGCTGCTCGATCGGCCGGTAGATCACCGACAAGATCACGAACATCACCGCCCAGCACAGCGACACGCGGCCGTATGCCTGCTGGTCCAGGACGTTGCTGGCGGTCGCCAGGTAGGCGAACGTGAACACGCCAGTCGAGGCGATCCCGATCGACAGCACGCGGGCGCCGGAGGCGTAGGAGCCGCTGCCGTTGACTGACTGGGAGGAGTTGGGATCCACGGGCGGCTGCTCGTCCGCCGGCGGCGGCAGCGTCGTCGTGGATTTGGCCATCAACCGACCCGGACGAGCAGCATCGTCCACGGAAACGGCGAGCGGACCTCGACCACCGTCCCGTGGCGCTCCATCATCCTGACGAACCCGCGCTTGCTCCAGTGGTTGCGGTGACCGGGGGTGTTGCCGAGCTCCCGCAGATACGCCCCCCGAAGCACGTTCAGCACCCGCCAGAGCGGCTCGTGCGGGACCGAGACCAGCAGGTGCCGGCGGGCCACCCGCTGCATCTCGGCCAGGGTGCGCTGCGGCTCGGAAACATGCTCGAGCACCTCGATCGCGGCGACCAGGTCGAACTCATCATCGGCGAACGGCAGCTCTTCGGAGCCGGCCGCGCGGAACTCCAGGTTGGCGCGGGTCCGGGTGGCCCACTCCGCCTCGAGCTTGGGATCCTCGAGGTCGATCCCGACCACGCGGCCCGACTGCAGTCGCTGCGCCCAGCGCAGCGTGAGCACCCCTTCCCCGCAACCGACGTCGAGCACCGAGTCAGGCGATGCTCGCTCGAACAGCTGCTCGAGCGAATCCTGAAAGCCGGCCATCAAGCGCCGGACCAGAGGGTTCGTGGAGCCGTACTTGTCGAACGTGTTCCCGGTCGGCACCCTGGTGTCGACCGCGGGAGCTGAGCTCATACCTCCAGCGCCTCGCGGTCGGCGCCGTCCCCCTCCGCGCCGCCGGGTCGTGACGCGCCGCCGGCTGTCGACGCGCCCGGTTCGTAGTGCGAGGGCTCGACGCCGAGCTGGAGCTCGATCCGCCGGACTCGCTCGAAGGTTCGTTGGGAGAGCGTCCGCTGCGCGTCGAGGAGGTCGCCGATCACGCCGAGCGAGCCGAGCAGCATCGCGGCGTTGAACAGCACCGCCCCCGCGATCAGCGACTGCACATGGCCCCGCCCCTGACCCTCCGCGAAATACACCAGAAAGCGGATGAACACCGCCAGCGCCGCGACCCCCATCAGCGCGGCGCCCCCCCAGAACACCTTCAGCGGCTCGTACTGCGAGTAGATCCGGAACAGCGAGAGCGCGTTGCGCCGCACGTAGGCGGACATCGACGGGAACAGCCGCGACTCGCGCGTCTTGGCGTTGGTGCGGACCGGTACGTGCTCGACAGCCACCAGCAGCTTGCCCGCCTGGATGATCGTCTCGAGCGTGTAGGTGAACCGGGACACGGCCTGCATCTGCAGCGCCGCCTCGCGGTTGTAGGCACGGAAGCCCGAGGTGGTGTCGGGAATCTCGGTCGAGGACGCTTGCCGGACCACCCACGACCCGAGCCGCTGGAGCAGTCGCTTGGAGGCCGAGAAGTGCTCGTTGACGTCGACCTGCCGGTCGCCGATCACCATGTCCGCCTCCCCGCGCAGGATCGGGGCAACCAGCTTCGGCACGTCGGAGCCCTCGTACTGGTTGTCTGCGTCGGTGTTGACGATCACGTCGGCGCCGAGCTTCAGTCCCGCGTCGAGCCCCGCCTGGAACGCCGCCGCCAGACCCTTGTGATTGGTCAGCCTGACCACGTGGTCGACGCCGTGCGAGCGCGCCACCTCGACCGTCGCGTCGGTGGACCCGTCGTCGATCACGAGCCACTCGACCGCATCGAACCCCTCCGCTTCCCTCGGCAGCCGCCTGAGCGTCAGCGGAAGCTGAGCTTCCTCGTTGAAGCAGGGAATTTGGATGATCAGCTTCATCACCGCGTCGATCACACGGTACCGGGATACTCGTAGGAGAACATGGACGCGGCAACGCTCAGGGGGCCCGGAATCGACCGGGCGCTCACCGCGCCAGAAAGCCGCTGGCAGCGCCTGCGAACGGGCGCGCAGGCCGGCATCAGACGCGCGCTGCACCCCCTTGCACTCGCGGTCCTACTCGCGGTCTGCCTGCTGTTGCGGCTGTGGGGCGTCAAGCAGGGGCTTCCCTATAGCTACAACGTCGATGAGGCAACGCATTTCGTGCCCAAGGCGGTCGCGTTCTTCTCGCACGATCTCAACCCGCAGTACTTCCTCAACCCACCCGCTTACTCCTACCTGCTGCACATCGTGTTCGAGCTCTGGTTCGGCAGCGGCGACGCCGTCGCGCGCACGTACGCGACCAACCCCACCGAGCTGTTCGTGGTGGCGCGGGTGCTCGCCGCCGTGCTCGGGACGCTCGCGGTGTTGCTCACCTACCTCGCCGCGGCGCGCCTGCTGAACCGGTCGGTCGCGCTGCTCGCGGCTGCGATCTTCGGACTCGCCTTCCTGCCGGTCTTCTACAGCCACCTGGCGCTCAACGACGTGCCCACGCTGGCGCCGGTCGCGCTGTCGCTGTATGGCATCGCGGGCGTGTTGCGACGCGGCTGGACCCGCGATTACATGATCGCGGGAGTAGGGGTGGGGCTCGCGGCGGCGACCAAGTACACGGGCGGGATCACGCTGCTCTGCCTGATCATGGCCGCCGTCTGCGATGGCCGGGGGGGACGAGTTTTATCGGCCGCCTGGCGCTGCGCGCTGGCGGCCGTTGTTTCCCTGCTGGCATTCGTGATCGCCAACCCGTTCGCGGTACTGGACTTCTCGGCGTTCCAGGCGGGCGTCTCTGCCCAGGCCTCGCTTGCCGCCGGACAGGATCCCGTCAAGCTCGGCACCACGGCGGGCAGCGGCACCGCCTACTACCTCTGGACCTTCACCTGGGGCCTGGGTTGGGTTCCCAGCCTCGCCGCGCCGGCCGGGGCGGCGCTGCTGCTCGCACGCCGGAAGCTGGCCCTGTTGCTCGTGCTGGTGCCGGCGCCGATCGCGTTCATCATCTTCATGGGCGACCAGCAGCGGTTCTTCGGCCGCTGGCTGATGCCGATCTTCCCGATCGTCGCGATCCTCGCGGCGTACGCCGGGGTCGAGGCGGTGCGGTGGCTGACCCGGGCGCCCCGGCTGCCGGTCGTCGTCGCCGCTGGCTTCGTCGCGCTGCTGGCGCTGGGGCAGAGCGTGGCCAACGCGATCCACAACGACGCGGTGCTGTCCCGGCCCGACACCCGCAACCTGACCCGGGCGTGGATGGTCGCGCACGTCCCGGTGGCCGCCAGGGTGGTGATCGAGCCGCTCGTGTCCGACGACTGGGCGACCGATATCGGACGCTCGCTGCCGTACACGTCGACCGGGGAGCGCTGGTCGCGCTACCCGACCTGGTTGACGGACGTCGACGTCAACGGCAATCCGCTCCCGGCCGGCGAGCGCAGGTACGTGGTCGTCGACCAGTACGAGCGGACGCTGCGCCCGGCGTTGCTGGACCGGTACGTGTCGAGCGGCTTCTGCTGGCTGGTGATCGGCTCGCTCCAGGCCGGCCGCGCGTTCGCCCAGCCGCACGCCGCGCCGGGCGCCGTCGCCTACTACGCCGCGCTCGCGAACCGCGCCCAGCTCGTCTACCACGTCAGCCCGTTCGCCCCCGGCGGGCGGGCGGTCCCGTTCAGCTTCGATTGGTCGATCGACTACTACCCGCGCCAGTACAGGCGGCCGGGTCCCGAGATGAGCGTGTACCGGCTCTCCGGGGGAAACTGCTCGCGGAACTATGCTGGTAGCGGAAAATGACGCTCCAGCCAGACATCGATCGCCGCCACCTGGCTCGGGCGATCGAGCTCGCTGAACAGGGGCGGGGACGGGTCAGTCCCAACCCGCTGGTGGGGGCGGTGATCGCCGACCACGACGGCGTGATCGGCGAGGGCTTCCACAGCGCCCTGGGAGCCCCGCACGCCGAGGTCGAGGCGATCCACGCCGCCGGCCCGCGAGACCTGAGCGGCGCCACGCTGTACGTGTCGCTGGAGCCTTGCTGCCATCACGGTCGCACCGCGCCCTGCACCGCCGCGATCACCGAGGCCGGGATTGCCCGGGTGGTGGTCGCCTCCGACGATCCCAGCGAGCACGCCTCCGGGCGTGGGCTGGGGATCCTGCGTGACGAGGGGATCGAGGTGGTGCTCGCCAACGGCGAGCTCGCCGACCGCGCGCGGTTGTTGAACCAGCCGTTTCGCAAGCGCGCCCGCACGGGCCGTCCGTGGGTGCTGTTCAAGTCGGCGATGACGCTCGACGGCAAGGTCGCGACCCGCAGCGGGGACTCCAAGTGGATCTCCAGCGACGAGAGCCGGCAGCGCGCCCACCACTGGCGCGCGGAGCTCGACGCGGTGGCGGTCGGGATCGGCACCGTGCTCGCCGACGACCCGCTGTTGACGGCGCGGCTGGAAGGGGTGGAGCGCCAGCCTCGCCGGGTGGTGTTCGACTCGCTGGCGCGCCTGCCGCTGGCGAGCAGGCTGGTCCGCGACGCGCGCCACTTTCCGCTCACGATCGTCGTCTCCCGTGCCGCTCCCCGGGCCGCCACGGACGCGCTCGAGACCCACGGCGCCGAGGTGATCGTGGCGCCCGGAGAGAACGAACCGGCGCGGGTGGGCTCGGCGCTGGATCAGCTGGGCGCCGCGGGAGTCGGGTCGATCCTGCTGGAGGGCGGGCCGCGGTTAGCGGGCGCATTTCTCGACGCCGGGGAGGTCGATGAGGTGCGGCTGTTCCTCGCGCCGATGATCCTGGGCGGACGGGCAGCGCGCGATCCGCTGGAGGGGGAGGGGGTGGAGCTGATCGCCGACGCGGTCCGTGGCCTGACGCTCGACTGCGAGCGCCTCGGCGAGGACCTGCTCGTATCGGCGCGAATCAAGGAGTGGTGAGGCGTGTTCACCGGACTGGTCCAGGGACTGGGGCAAGTGGTCGGCGTCGATCGCGGCGCTGACGGGCTGCGGCTGACGGTCGACTCGCCACTGAGCGAGGAGCTGGCCGAGGGTGATTCGATCGCCGTCAACGGCGTCTGCCTGACGGCAACCGAGCTCGACGGCGGGGCGTTTGTCGCCGAGCTGATGAACGAGACCGTGGCCCGTAGCTCGCTGGGCGGGGTGCAGCATGGCGCGCGGGTGAACTTGGAGCTGCCGTTGCGCGCCACCGACCGTCTCGGCGGTCACCTCGTGCAGGGCCACGTCGACGGAGTGGGCACCGTGACCGGACTGGCGGCCGACGGCTTCGCCCGTGAGGTGGAGATCGCAGCTCCGGCGGACGTGATGCGCTACGTGGTCCGCAAGGGCTCGATCGCCGTCGACGGGGTGTCGCTGACCGTCGCCGGGCTCCGGGAAGCATCGTTTACGGTTTCCTTGATTCCGCAAACGCTGGAGCGCACCAATCTCGGCCAGGCCGAGCTTGGAACCAAAGTCAACCTGGAGGTCGACGTGCTGGCGAAGTATGTGGAGCGGCTGATGGAGGTCTCCAGGTGAGCTCCGTCAAGGCGCCGTTCTCGACGATCGAGGAGGCGATCGAGGACATCCGGCAGGGGAAGATGGTGATCGTCTGCGACGACGAGCACCGGGAGAACGAGGGCGACCTGACGATGGCCGCCCAGTTCATCACCCCCGAGGCGATCAACTTCATGTCCAAGGAAGCCCGCGGGCTGGTGTGCCTGGCGCTGCCGCCCGAGCGCTGCGACGAGCTCGGGCTGGACCTGATGGCCGCGAAGAACGAGTCGGCGTTCGAGACCGCGTTCACGGTCTCGATCGAAGCGCGCTCCGGCGTCAGCACCGGCATCTCCGCCGCCGACCGAGCCCGCACGATCCAGGTGGCGATCGATCCCCAGACCAGCCCCCGGGAGCTGGTCCAGCCGGGCCACGTGTTCCCGCTCAAAGCGAGGGCCGGCGGCGTCCTGGAGCGCGTCGGGCAGACCGAGGCGGCGGTCGACCTGGCCCGGCTCTCGGGGCTGATCCCGGCCGGCGTGATCTGCGAGATCATGAACGACGACGGGACGATGGCCCGGGTGCCGGACCTGATCCCCTACTGCGAACGCCACCACCTGAGGATGGTCACGGTCGCCGAGCTGGTGGCGTATCGACGCCGGACCGAGAAGCTCGTCGAGCGGGTCGTGGCGACCAGGCTGCCGACCGCCTTCGGCGACTTCGTGGCATACGGCTACCGCTCGCTGATCGACAACAAGCACCATGTGGCGCTGGTCAAGGGAGAGATCGAAGCCGCCGGCGACGTGCTGGTCCGGGTCCACTCGGAGTGCCTGACGGGGGATGTGTTCCACTCGCTGCGCTGTGACTGCGGCGAGCAGCTCGAGTCGGCGCTCGCGATGATCGAGCGGCAGGGCCAGGGGGTGCTGCTGTACCTCAGCCAGGAGGGCCGCGGCATCGGCCTGCTGAACAAGCTCCGCGCCTACAAGCTCCAAGAGGAGGGGCTCGACACGGTCGACGCCAACCTCCGCCTGGGGTTGCCGGCCGACCTGCGGGACTACGGGATCGGTGCCCAGATCCTCGTGGACCTCGGGCTGACCACGATCCGCATCCTGACCAACAACCCAAAGAAGATCTCCGGGCTCGCCGGCTATGGGCTGTCGGTCACCGATCAGCTGCCGATCCAGCACCTGCCCAACCCGCACAACGAGGCATACCTCCGCGCCAAGCGGGAGAAGCTCGGCCACACGCTCCACCACCAGGGGCTGGCGCTCGACGAGCAGATGATTCACGACGAGCAGGAGCAGGATCGCCGTCGCGATGAGTGAGCGTCGCATCGCGCTGTGCGTGGCCCGCTTCTACGGCGAGCTGGCGGACAGGCTCGAGCAGGGCGCGCGCGCCGCGCTCGCGGACGCCGGCGTCACGGAGATCGATGTGCACGAGGTGCCGGGCGCCTTCGAGCTGCCGCTCGTGGCCAAGTACGCCGCGCAGTCAAACCGCTACGCGGCCGTGATCTGTCTGGGAGCGGTGATCCGGGGCGAGACCGACCACTACCGCTACGTGTGCGGCGAAGCGGCCCGCGGAATCCAGCAGGTGCAGCTGGAGACCGGCGTTCCGTGCGCCTTCGGCGTGCTCACGGTCGACACCCTCGAGCAGGGTCTGGACCGGGTCACAGGAGGCACCAAGCGCGATACCGGCCGGCATGCCGTGGAAGCGGCGCTGGCCTCGCTCGCGGTCAAAGAGCGGCTCTCGGCTCGGCGGGGGACCGCCGGGTTCGCGGCTTCCGCGTAGCCGGGGACTCAGTCGCCCTGATCGGCGCCGGGGCCGTTACGGCGTTGGTCGAACCCGGGCGGGAGGCTCGCGCCGCCACTGAACGGCGAGGAGCGCCGTTCGCCCGGACCTGCGCCGGGGCCGGTGCTCCCAGGCACGCCCCGCCCGCCGGTGCTCACGGGGCCCACGCCGCTGGCCCGCACCGCTTGGTTGAGCATCTGCTGCACGACCGGCGTCTGGTCGGGTATCCGCAGCCGCTGCTCGAGGATCGGAATCGCGGCCCTTGGGTCCCCCGAGAGCACCAGCGACCGGCCCAGGTCGTACAGCGCGTAGCCGTAGGTGAGGCTGGCCGGATCGGCCGCCTGGATCGCCTGTCGAAGCGCCGGAATCGCCTGCTCGTATTGCCCGTCGAGCATCAGCTCGTGGCCGCGGGCCTCGAGCAGGTCGGCGGTGGGCGGTGCAGCCGCGGCCGGCCGGGGCTTGGGCTCCGGCGTGGGAGTGGCCCTCGGCGTGGGCCGTTGCGGGACCGCGAGCGCATGACGGGGCGAGAGCGCGACCCGCGCGGGGCGTTGCGAGCCCTGGTTGGCGCCCGCCAGCACCCCGAGGGCGAGCGCCACCGCCGCCAGCGCAGCGAGCGCCAGGGCCCGCCCGCCGGCGCGCGGCGACTCGGTGTCGGGGCCCAGCAGCGAGGCCGCCGGCGCGCGCCGCGCCGGCGTCTGCATCGCCCGCGCTCCGCCCGAGGCCAGCGCCAGCGTCGCTGTGGTGGGAATCCCGCTGAGTCCTCGCTCGAGGTCGTCGACCAAGTCGGTGGCGGTCTCGTAGCGCTCCTCGGGAGCCTTGGCCATCCCGCGAGCCAGGACCGCGTCGACGAACTCCGGCAGCGCCCGGTTTCGGCGGCTGGCGGCGGGCGGCGCCTGCGCCACGTGTTGACGCGCTTGCGCGGCGAAGTGCTCCGCCGTGAATGGCCGCTCGCCGACCAGCAGTTCGTAGGCGGCCACCGCGAGCGAGTAGCGGTCGCTGGCCGGGGTGGCGGGATGCCCCTGAGCCTGCTCCGGGGACAGATAGGCCGCCGTGCCGAACAGCTCGCCGCCGCCGGTGATCGTGTCCTCGCTGTACAGCGAGGCGATCCCGAAGTCGGCGACGTGCAGGACCCGGCTGCGATCGAGGAGGAAATTAGCGGGCTTGATGTCGCGATGGATGACCCCTCGCCGGTGCGCGTGGTCGAGCGCCGAGGCCGCCTCCCGCAGCCACCGCAGGGCCTCCTCTCGCCGTACGGCGCGCAGCCGCAGCGCGTCGGCGACGGTTCCGCCCGCGAGATGCTCCATCACGATGAACCCCCGCGTGAGCGGCTCGCCGGCCGGCTGTTCGCTGGCCATCCCGGTGACGGGCGCCTCGCCGACGTCGTAGATCGTGACCACGTGCGGGTGCCCCGACACCCGGGCCGCGGCGCGCGCTTCGCGCTTGAAGCGCTTGACCGAGAGCTCGTCGTAGGCGAACCGCTCGGCCATCACCTTGATCGCCACCGACCGACGCAGCAGCACGTCTTCGGCGCACCACACCGACGCCATTCCTCCGGTGGCCAGGTGCCGGCTGAGGCGATAGCGCTCTGGCAGCTGGAGGTCGGGCAACAGCTCGATCCCGTGGCCGCCGCTCGCGCTCATCGGGAGAGTTCTGTACCCATATGGACCAATCTGTATCCGCTTCTCGCGCCCGGCCGCCACGGATCGTGCGTTTATACTCGCGCGCCATGCCAAAGGTCTGCTACGTGTGTGCAAAGGGCCCCGCGTTCGGGCACAGCCGAAGCCACTCGATGGTCGCCACCAAGCGTCGCTTCGACCCCAATCTCCAGCGCGTCAGGATCAACGACGGCGGAACTCCACGTAGGGTTTACGTCTGCACGCGTTGCCTGAAGGCCGGCAAGATAACCAAGGCCCGCTGAGCCCGCGCGTGGCCGCGACCGGGCGAGCGGGCGAGCGACGGACAGTCTCCGATCCGAGCATCCTCCGGTTTCGCGCGCTGGTCGAGGCCGGCCTGGGTGCGCTCGAGTCGCGCCGCGAGGAAGTCAACGACCTGAACGTGTTTCCGGTCGCCGACGGGGATACCGGCGACAACATGGTGCTGACGCTCCGGGCCGTGCTCCAGGAGCTCGACCGGCTCGCCGACGCCTCGGAGGGACGCACGATCGACGACATCGGGCGCGACGAGATCGTGGCCTCGGTGGCGCGCGCTGCGCTGCTAGGGGCGCGCGGCAACTCGGGCGTGATCCTCTCGCAGCTGATCCGGGGAGCCGCGGAGGAGCTCGCGAGCCGGCCCGGCGAGCTGGTCGACCCGGTGCTGATCGGCGCCGCGCTGGCCCGCGCCGCGGACCAGGCCTACGGGTCCGTGCGCGACCCGGCGGAAGGCACGATCCTGACCGTGGTGCGTGAGATGGCGCACCGGGTGGCCTCGGAGCTGGCGCACATGGACGACGCTCGCCTCGGCGCCAACGCCAGCGCCGGCGAGCAGAACGCGGTCGTCGCCGAGGTGATCGAGCGCGCACTGGAAGCCGGCCAGGAGTCGGTAAACCGGGGCCCGGACCTGCTGCCGGTACTGCGCGAAGCCGGGGTCGTCGACGCCGGCGGCTACGGCTTGACGGTCCTGCTGGCGGGGATCGTCGGAGCCCTGCGAGGGTCAGAGCCGCCGCAAATCGATCACCAAGCCGCCGCCCGCGTCACCCATCCCCAGCACGCCTCCAGCACCTATCGCTACTGCACCAACTTCGCCGTCACCGGCACCGATCTGGAGCTGCGCCGGTTCATAAACGAGCTCGAGCAGATCGGCGACTCGGTGCTCGTGGTGGGCGACCAGACAACGCTCAAGGTGCATGTCCACACCGACGATCCCGACGGCGCCACCGCGCTGTTCGCCGACGCCGGTGCCGTCTCGCATCTCGACGTGGCGGACATGCGAGAGCAGGTGGAGCGCCGCGATCAACGTCTCGGGGCCCCGCCCAGCCCCGCCGTCTGCGGGGCGCTGGCCGTGGTCAGCGGCGATGGCATGCGCGCGCTGTTCGAGAGCCTCGGGGTCCGGGTGCTCGACGGCGGTCCGACGCTCAATCCGTCAACCTACGACCTGCTCGCCGCGATCCACGCGACTGCGACTGAGCAGGTGGTGGTGCTGCCCAACAGCGCCAATGTGGTGATGGCCGCCGAACGCGCGGCCGAGCTATCGGACAAGGCGGTCTCGGTGGTGCGCTCGGGCTCGCAGCAGGCCGGCCTCGCGGCGGCGGTCAGCCTCGACCCCGATCGCAGCGCCGCGGAGAACGAGGCCGCGATGGCGCAGACGCTGGAGCGCGTGCGGACAGGTGCGGTCGCGCCGGCCGCCCGCGACGACGCCCGGGGTCGGTTCCGCGCCGGGGACGCGGTCGGGTTCGTGGACGACGAGCTGGTCGCCTGGGGGCGCCCCCGGGAGACGCTGCGCGGGGTGCTGGAGCGGCTCGCCGAGCACGCCGAGCTGATCACCTGCCTGCGAGGCGCGGAGGCGCCCCTCGACGACGAGGCGGTGCAGGCGCTGGCGGCGGGCGAGGTCGAGTTCGAGCTGTCGGTGGGAGGTCAACCGCGGTACTGGTGGCTGCTGTCGGCTGAGTAGCGTCATGCACGCATTCGGGTCCGCTCGCCAGCTCGACGCGCAGGAGCTGCTCGACGCGCCGCTGCGCTATCCACGGCCCGCGCGACTTCGCGAGCCGCTGCGCGTCGACGGCGCGAAGGCGCAGCACGCCGCCGAGACGCTGGGCCTCCACACGATCGGCGACCTGCTCGAGCACCTGCCGCACGACAGGCGCGAAGCGCGGGCGGTGCAGCAGCTCGTCCCGGGCGAGTCCGCGACGATCGTGGTCCAGGTGCGGAGCATCGCCGCGCGGCCCGTACGCCGCCGGGGGATGCGCCCACTGGTCGAGGCGACGGTCGCCGACGACACGGGCGAGACGAAGGCCGCGTTCTTCAACCAACCGTGGCTCGTTCAGCGCTACCCGGCCGGGACTCGACTAGTGCTTCACGGCAAGCTCGAGGAGCGCAACCGGTTCCGCGTGCAGGCGCACGCGCGGACCGCGGAAGCGGCGACCGGCGCCGAGGCGGTGGCCCACTACCCGGCGACCGAGGGGCTGTCCTCGACTCAGATCCTGGCGCTGGTGCGCTCCCACGCGGCGGCGATCGACGACTTCCCGGAGCCGCTGCCGGGCAGGCTGCGCGCGAGCGAGCGGCCCGCCGACCGCTCGGCAGCGCTCGCCGCGAGCCACTTTCCCGATCGCGAGCGCGACCAGCCCTGCGGGCGCCGCCGGCTCGCCTTCGATGAGCTGCTGCTCGTACAGCTGGCGCTGCTGCGCCGGCGTGCATCGCGTCTGGAGGCGGTCACGGCACCGGTGCTCGGCGAGCCGCGGGAGCTGACCGACCGCTGGCTGTCGACGATGCTCCCGTTCCCGCTGACCGGCGATCAGGAGCGCGCGCTGGAGGCGATCGATCGCGATCTCGCGCAAGCCAGGCCGATGCAGCGGCTGTTGATGGGAGAGGTCGGGTCGGGCAAGACGGTGGTCGCCCTATATGCGCTGCTGCGGGCCGTCGAGCACGGCTACCAAGGCGCCTTGATGGCGCCGACCGAGACGCTCGCCGAGCAGCATTTCGCGACGATTCAGGCGCTGATGCCAGGGGAGGCGGTCCCGGCGGGGCTGCTGACCGGATCGACCCCCGCCCGCCGGCGCGCCGATCTGCTCGGAAAGCTCGCCAGCGGCGAGTTGTCGCTGGTCGTCGGGACGCACGCGCTGATCGAGCAATCGATCCGGTTCGCGCGGCTGGCCGTCGCGGTAGTCGACGAGCAGCATCGATTCGGGGTCCGACAGCGCGCGCTGCTCGACGCAAAGGGCGAGTCGCTTGGAGGGGCGGATCGGTCGGGTAGGGGCCCCCACATCCTGCACATGACCGCGACGCCGATTCCCCGCACGCTGGCGCTGGCGGGATACGGCGATCTCGACTTCACGCTGTTGCGCGAGCTCCCCCGGGGCCGACAGCCGATCCAGACGTTCGTCTGCGCCACCGAACGCGAGCGCGCCCGCGCCTACGAGCGCATCCGACAGGAGCTGCACGCGGGGCGGCAGGCGTTCGTGGTCTG
>JAFAZB010000204.1 GCA_019240015.1 Solirubrobacterales bacterium | reverse complement strand
GGATCGCGTCGAGCTCGGAGCCCGCCGGGATGTCTCGCAGGTCGGGCTCAGGCGTGGAGGCCACGGGCTCGCGCTCGACGGCACCGGGGTCCGGCTCCGGCGCGAACCGGTAGCCGATGCCGAAATGGGTGTGGATATAGCTCCAGGCGGGCGAGGCGGCGCGCAGCTTCTGGCGCAGCTTGCGGACGAACACGTCGACGGACCGGTCGCCGTGTGCCATCGCGTAGCCCCACACCCGCTCGTAGATCTCCTCGCGGCGGAGCACCCGATCGGACTGCGAGAGCAGGTACAGGATCTCGAATTCGCGCGCGGTCAGCTCGAGGCTGAGCTCATCCGCGTAAGCCTGGTAGAGGTCGGGGCGAATCGTGATCTCGCCTGCGTCCGCCGCAGCCTCCAGCTCGGGCATCTCGCCGCGGCGGTGCCGGCGGATCGCCGCCTCCATCACGCAGATCAGCTCTTCCGCATGACACGGCTTGGTGATCCACGCGTCCGCGCCGAGCCGTAGTCCCCGCACGCGCTGGGCGACCGAGGAGGGACCGGTGCAAACGATCACCGCGAGGCCGGGCAGGCGGGTACAGACGCGCTCCAGGTACTCCCAGCTGCTGGGCCCGAGCACCGAGACGTCAATCAACAGCGCGTTCAGCCTCATCGCGACCAGCGCCTCGGGCGTGACCGCGCTGGACAGCGGCCGGTACTCCCACCCCAGCGTGTCGAGCCGGTAAGTGAGCACTTGGGTGAAACCCGGATCGCGGTCGATGACCGCGAGCCGCGGTCGTTGGTGCGAGCGCTGCGGCGATGCCCCCGCGGGCGCGTCGCTCCGAGCGGGCGACATGGGGAGCACTGTAATGCAAGCCGCGCTCACGCATCGCGACGCGAAGCGCGCGGTAACAAGATGTTTACGCGCAAACTCCGCGGATTCGCGCTCGCTGTCCGCCAGCTCGGGGCGGGCGCCCCGGCGCTACCCTCCACCCGGTGCGGATCCGGGTCGCGTCGGCGTGTGCAGGGGTCGCGGTCGCGATCGCGCTTGCCGGCTGCGGCTCTTCGGCCAAGCCGACCTCCTCGGCGTCGGCCGGGTCCTCGGCGTCGGCCAGCCAAACCACTCCGGTGCTGCCGCCCGCCGTCGATCAGCTCGCTGCCGCCGAGCAGCCGAGCCTCGCGCAGTTTCCACCGGCCAACGGTCGCACGCTCCAGCAGCTCGGCGCGCTGGTGAAGGCGAGCGCTCAGTTCGGGGCTGCCACCGGCACGTTCACCCCGGGGACGCGCCGGGTCGCGTTCGCGCTCAACGCCAGCTCGGGGGCGCTGATCTATGCGCCGACCGCGGTCTACATCGCCAGCAGTCCCACCACCCCCGCCGAGGGCCCCTTCCTGGCGCCGGCGGACCCCATGTCCGTCGATCCGCAGTACCGCAGCAAGCAGAACTCAGGACCGGGGGGCATCCAGGCGATCTACGCCGCCCAGGTGCCGGTCGCGCACAAGGGCACCTACACCGTCCTTTCGCTCACCCGCACCGCCGGCGGGCTGATCGGGGCCCCGGGCGAGATCGCGGTCGCCGGCTCCTCGCCGATCCCGGACGTCGGCCAGCGACCGCCCGCGATCGCGACGGACACCTCCGCGACGGTGCATCACGACACGAGCCTGCTGACCACCCGGATACCGCCCGAGGACATGCAAGCGGTGTCGCTGGACCAGGTGCTCGGCAAGCAACCCATCGCGCTGCTGTTCTCGACCCCTCAGCTCTGCATCTCGAAGGTGTGCGGTCCCGTGACCGACATCGCGGTCCAGCTCCAGCACCAGTTCGGGAACCAGATCGCCTTCATCCACGAGGAGGTGTATGTGAACAACCAGCCCTCCAAGGGTCTTCGTCCCCAGCTCCACGCCTTCCACCTCGAGACCGAACCGTGGCTGTTCACGATCAATCGCAGCGGCGTGATCGTCGCCCGTCTGGAAGGAGCGTTCGGGATCAACGAGCTCAGACAGGCGCTGGAGACCGCGCTGCGATGAGGGCATCCCGGGCCCCGCTGGCGCTCGGGGCTCTGATCGCAGCTGCGCTCATCGCTGCTTGTGGCTCGGGCTCGGGCGGCGCTCTGAGCGTGCCGGCGGTCGCGCCCGCGAGGACCTTTGCGCTGGCTGGGTTCAAGCCCGCAGCGCCGGTGATCCCCGGACGCCCCACGGCCGTTTCGTTCACCGTGCAGATGCCCAATGGACGGCCCCTCACCAGCTACAAGACCGGCTCGGGTCCCCACACCGGGGTCCACCTGATCATCGTCCGCGACGACCTCGCGTACATCATCCACCAGCATCCGCCGGTCGGTCCGGACGGCCTCCTGCGCCAGATCGTCACGTTCCCGGCTGCTGGGCCATACCGCGTGCTGGTCGACATCTATCCGAACCTCCCCGGGGTGCTCCCGAACTTCCAGCTGACTCAGACGATCGATGTCGCGGGTCCATACCACGCCCAGGCGCTGCCCCCGTTCAAGCCCGACCAGGTTGTCGATGGCTACCGCGTCGCCATGCTCGCGCACCCCGCGGTACACGCGCTCCAAGCTGAGTTCGTGCACGTCGACGTGACCGACGCCCAAGGTCGAAACGTCACCTTCGTCCCGTGGTTTGGCGCGCTGGCACACGCGATCTTCTTCCATCAGGGGTCGCTCGATTACTTCCACACCCACATCTGCGCTCCCAACGCTCCGAACTGCGGGCTCCTGCCGGGGGTCGGCTCCAGCCGCATCTCGGGCAGCTCGACCGCGCCGGGAAAGCTGACGATCGGAGTCCTGTTGGCGGTGCCGGGAACCTGGCGGCTGTTCCTGCAGATGAAGCTCAGCGGGCGCATCGTGACGGCGCCCTACACGATCGACGCGCAGTGAGCGACCGGGGTGGGCCGGCTGGCGCCGAGTGGTTCAATACCCGCCATGCGTAGTCGCCGCGTGGCCGCGTGGCTGCTGTCGTTCCCGCTGATGGTGGCGGGCTCGCAGGTGGCGCACGTGCTCGCCTATGCCTGGGTTTACCCCAGCGCGCACGTTCGGCTCGGCGCGCTGCTCTCAACCGGGCACGGCTACATGATCGGTGCACATGCCTATCTGCCGATCTTGCTGGGAGTACTGCTCGGCGCCGAGCTGGTTGGAGCCGGCTGGGTGTTTGCAGGCAGCGTCCGCCGCAGCCTGCAGCGCCCGGTGCCGGCGTGGGCGTTCGCGTTGCTGCCCTTGGCGGGCTTCAGCCTCCAGGAGCTCCTCGAGCGATGGCTGGCCGGCGATCCGTCTCCGTGGTTGATGGCGCTGGCGCCGACGTTCCGCGTCGGTCTGCTCCTGCAGCTGCCGTTCGCGCTCGCGGTCTATCTGCTCGCAAGGCTGCTGTTGCGTGCCGCGACCGAGGCCGGCCGCGAGCTCCAGACCGCCGTCGAGCGGCCTCGGAGCTTCGGGCTCTCGCTGCACTGGGTCGGGCGAGCGGCCCCCGCGCGGCCCCCAACCGTGATCCATGGCGAGCATTCCGGTCGCAGCCCGCCCCGCTTGCTCGCACCACAGCCGCTCGCTTCCTCTCACTAACGCAGGCTGCCTGCAGCGCGCCGCCGCCGGCGGTCGCACGGTGTTGGGACGCGCGGCCACGCTTGCAGACGCCCACACAGGGAGCACTGAGCCTGACATGAGAGGATCGACACGGATCATGGCCGCCGCGGCAGCCGTGCTGGCGGGGGCCCTGGCGCTGCCCGGAGCGGCCTCCGCACACGCCTACCTCGTGAGTACCGCGCCGGTCGCCAGCGGCGTGCTGAATGCGCCGCCCAAGACGGTCGCGCTCACCTATGACGAGGCGGTGGAGCCTCGCTTCGCGATCATCTCCGTCACCAGCGCCGCGGGCACGCAGGAGACCACAGCCGCCGTCAGGCGATCTCCCGCGAACCCCGACACGCTCGTGGTGCCGCTTCGCCCGGGTCTCCCCCAGGGGTGGTACCTGATCTACTGGCGCGCGATCTCGGTCGACGGCCATCCCGTATCGGGGGCGTTCACCTATGCGGTCGGTCCCAACCCGGGCCCATCGCCGCAGTTCCCGGTACCGAGCGTGTCGGCCACGGCGGTGACGCCGCAGTTGCTGATCACGCGCTGGGCGATGTTCGTGACCGTCATGGTCTCGATCGGATTGTTCGCGTTGCGGCTCGCGATCGCGAGGCCCGCGGTGCGCCGGGTACCGGGAACCAGTCTCACCGCGCTGTCGCGCGCGTTCGTGATCTGCTCGGTGCTCGGGCTGCTCGCGATCCCGATCTATCTCGACTTCTCGATCGCCAACGACTCGCTGCGCTCGGTGTTCGACCTCGGCACGCTGGTACCGCTGTACCGCGTGACCGCGTTCGGGCGCGCGATCCTCGACTTGGAGCTGTGCTACGCGCTCTTCTGCCTCGCCGCCTGGGTCTGTCTGTGGGTCGACCGGCCAGACCGCGTCGGCCGGTCGGTCGCCGAGTTGGTCGCCGGCACCGGCGCGGTGCTTGCGGCCGCCGCGGTGCTGATCATGCCGGGCGCCGCCGGGCACGCGGCCCAAACCTCGCCGCGCGGGTTCTCGCTCGCGTTCGACTGGCTTCACCTGCTG
>JAFAZB010000068.1 GCA_019240015.1 Solirubrobacterales bacterium | reverse complement strand
GCACCAGGGACCGAACCACTTGGGGACCACGCGCGTCCACGCAGTCCCGCCGCGATCCTCACCGCCAGCGGCGATACGAGCGACGACCCGCACGATCGTCCCGCGCTCGGATGGCTCGAACGTGACCTCCGTAGTCACATCATCGAGCGAACTGCGCCACGCCAACCGCGCGCCAGGCTCCCAGCTGGTCACCCGCGCCAGCTCCAGCGCGTCGCCGGTCGAGTCGTCGTAGACCTCGAGCAACCGCCCTCCGACGCCCGCCTCGCATCTCATCGCGGCCGCACGGCCGGCGTCGAAGTGATTGATCGGCCCTCTGACCCACCAGAGATCAAGCTCCGCCGTGAACGCCTCGAAAGCAGTCTCCGGGTCGACGGACACCTCGACCTCGGTGCTGATCGATCGCTCCGCCCCGGGTTCGCTCATCACTCCGTCCTTCCTTCGACATGAGCCTTGAACGCCGAAAGTTGCTCTGTCCAATGCGCCTGGACCTGATCAAGCCACGCCTGCACCGCGCCGACCGATTCGCCTCGCAGTCGGAAGATCCGCAGCCGCGCATCCTCATGACGGCGCTCATCGAGCACCAAGCCGGCATCCAGCAAGACCCGGAGGTGCTTGCTCATCGCTGGCGCCGTAAGCCCGACGTCCGTGGCGAGCTCACCGGCGCGACGCGGCGCGGTGCTGAGCAGCTCGATCACGCGAAGGCGGACCGGGTCGCCCAGCGCCCGCAACAACGGGGCCAATTCGACGGGTTCGACCAAACCATCGGTAATAATTACCGAATGAGGAAACTATTGTCAAGATCGAAGGCACCGAACGGTTGCCTCGTCGCGCTAGGTGAGCAGTCCAGGGACCTTGTGAACGGTTGAGAAGACGTCCGGGCCTCTCCTGAGGCTTCTGGTGTCCGCCAAGACGCCAGAACAGGAGGGCCCGGATGGGACAGCACCATAGGGCGAAGCTCGGACCGGCTGGTCGAGCTCAGTTGGTCTCAGTTATAAATGCCGGCGCGACGTTCAGAGCGGCCGCGGCCGCGATGAATGTCGCGCCGGCGACCGCGCACCGGTGGTGGTGGCGCTGGCAGCAAGCCACCGAGCAAGAGCGCCGTTCGGGGGGCTGGTCGCAGGACCGCAGCTCCCGGCCGATGAGCTGCCCGGCGCGCACCTCGACCGAGCGCGAGCAGAGGATCTGTGAGGCGCGTCGGCGCACGAACCTGGGGCCGGGACGCTTGGCGGGGATCGTCGGTTCTCCGCGCTTGACCGTGCATGCGGTGCTCGTGCGTCACGGGATCTCCCGCCGTCGGCGCTCAGAGCGCCAGACGTTCAAACGCTTTGAATGGGCTGAGCCGGGGGCGCTGTTGCACATGGACGTCAAGCGCCTGACGCGCTTTGACGCGCCTGGTCACTGGGCGATCGGCCGCTCAGAGCAGCGGACCCGGGGAGCGGGCTGGGTCTATCTGCACGTCGTCATCGACGATCACAGCCGCTACCTCTACGTCGAACAGCACGACCGCGAGGATGCCGATACCAACGCAGACACGCTGACGCGCGCGATCGCGCACTTCATCGAACTCGGGCTCAACGCACCCCAGGCGGTGATGACCGACAACGCGCTGGTCTACACACGCTCTGCTCGCTTCCAGCAACTCCTCGGCCAGATCGGCGCCCGCCACATCACCCCGCCGCCCTACACACCACGATGGAACGGCAAAGCCGAGAGAGTGATCCGCACCCTCCAGGACGAATGGGCCTACGCGCACACCTGGGAGAGCTCGCAGCAGCGCACTCGAGCCCTGAGATCATTCGTTCGCTACTACAACCGCCGACGGCCACACAGCAGCCTCGGAGACCGGCCACCCATCAGCCGCGTTCACAACCTCCCTGGACACGACACCTAGCTCCAGCTCCTGACGACGTTGGTCAGGCCGCGGCCGGGCGGATCAACTCAGCGTCACGCGCGAGTTCGGCTCGAGCCGGAGATGCAGCCCTCTGGGCAGGGCAAAGCTGCGGACGACCGAGGCTCGTTCACCGATGATGCTGGCCTCGATCCGATGGCCGGGGTGATTGATCTCGGCGCCGGCCAACACCATCGTGTTATCGATCTCGGCGCCGCGCAGGATCGCGTCCGCGCCGATCGACGTGAACGGACCGATGAAGGAATCCTCGATGACCGCGTTGTCGTCGACCGCTACCGGACCGTGCAGGACGCTGCCCGATACGCGTGCGGATGAGCTGATCGCCACCCGTCCGTGCACCACGTTGTCATCCCCGAAGCTGCCGTCGACGGCGGGGACCGGCAGCGCGTCGAGCATCATGCGATTTGCGACGAGCAGATCGTCC
>JAFAZB010000035.1 GCA_019240015.1 Solirubrobacterales bacterium | reverse complement strand
TCTCGCTCGTCGAGCTCGACATACGGCAGCCGGGGCGCCCCAACCGCGATGCCGATCATGTTCAGCGCCGCTTTGACGCTGCACGCCAGCGGCGCGACCCCGAGGTCTCGGTAGACATCCTGTAGGCCGTGGTCGACCTCGCGCCGCCGCTCG
Organism: Solirubrobacterales bacterium; assembly: GCA_019240015.1. Taxonomy (GTDB): domain Bacteria; phylum Actinomycetota; class Thermoleophilia; order Solirubrobacterales; family Solirubrobacteraceae; genus Palsa-465. Next base: position 11,344 of record JAFAZB010000035.1, on the reverse strand, counting down.
GGCTCGTCGACCATCCGCCGCATCTCCTCGCCGAACAGGTGGCTGGCCACGAGGATGCCCCCCGGCTCCCCGAGATCGAGCACGTCGGCAAGCAGGTCGTCGTTGCCCGCGTAGATCGCAAGCCCGTCGATCTTTGCCAGGTTCGCGGGGTTTGCCTGCTTGACGGCGACGATGTTGTCGAGCTGCGCGAGCTCGGCGAGCAAGTCGTTGGGCATGTCCGAGGCAGTTCGTTGTGGAATGTTGTAGAGCACGATCGGCCGGTCGGTGGCCCGGACCACCTCCTCGTAGTGGCGCACGATGCCACGACGACTGGGGCGGTTGTAGTAGGGATTGACGGACAGCAGCGCATCGGGGCCGAGCTCGGTCGCGCGCTCGGTCAGGTGGACTGCGTGACGGGTGTCGTTGGAGCCGACGCCCGCGACGATCGTGCACCGTTCCCCCATCTCCTGCACGGCGAGGGCGATCAGGCCCAGTTGCTCGGCGTCATCGAGCGTCGAGACCTCCCCGGTCGTGCCGCATACCACCAAGCCGTCGGACCCGTGATCGACGAGGTGGTGCATGAGCCTCACGGCGGCCTCCTGATCGACGCGTCCCTGCGCGTCGAACGGGGTCACCATGGCGGTCAGGATCGCGCCGAGATTCGCGGCCATCGCGACGATTATCGCAGGGCGGGCGAAGCGCCCGTCAGCGCTCTCGGTGCCCGCCCCAGGCGAGCACCGACAACGGCCCCAGCCCCGCCCCCTTCTCCGCAGAAGGCGAGCGGACCGTCGCGGAACCAGGCTTCGGCGGCTGCGAGACCACGTGCGTGACCGGAGCGCCGGTGAGCTTGGCGACGCGCTCAGGGAGCCCCGCGTGCAGCCACTTGGACAGCCGCATGGGGAGCGTCGAGATCACGATCTCGTCATAGCGCGTGGGATCCCAGGCGTCGCTGACGGCGCATACGGGGTCCCCATCGCCGACGGCTCCTCGCACCTCCAGACCCCCGGCTCGCAGGTAATCGAGCGTCTCCTGGAGGCGCGTCCTGGCCGCTGCCCGGCCGCCCCCGGTCGCCGGCACGATCACGGTGAACGCCGCGCCTGCACCGACACCGCGAGCGCGGAGCGCGGCCAGCAGCTCGGGGGACGTGGCGGTCACGTTGGCGACCACCAGCACGTTTCTCTTCCACGCCAAGGCAACCCCTTCAGGGTGATGATCGGCTTCCGAGCGACAAGTTACCGCGGGCCGCCGCGGCTAAACCATGGCCATATGTAGAAACCGCGGGCGCTTGCAGTCTCAGTTTGGAGAAGCTTCCTGGAGCAGGCGCTCGTACACCCGGTAGCGCTTGACGACCCGGCCGCCCATCGCTTCCATCGCCCGGTTCATCGAGCGGTTGGTCTCGAGGATCCAGCCCATCTCGCCTCCCTTGCGGCGTGTCTGCTCCGCCATGTCGAAGTGCTCCATGTACAGCGCGGCGGCGACGCCGGTGTGCTGGTACTCGGGCATCACGCCGAGGAACCCGACGCGCAGCCTGTCGATCAGCCGACCCTTGTTGAGGAAGTACCACCAGCCCAACGGGAGCAGCCGACCGCGCATCTTCTTCAGCACCTGGTTGACATCGGGGACGGTGATCGCGATCGCCACCGTCTCGGTCTCGTTCTCGGCGACCATGAACCAGTCTCGGTCGTAGACCAGGTGCAGGTCGAGCGCGTAGGCGTCGAGGTCCTCCTTGGAGTACGGGACGAAGCCCCAGTTGCGCGACCAGGCGGCGTTGTAGACCTTCGCGAAGCCGTCGAGCTCGCGGCGCAGGTGCCAGCGGGACATCTTCCGGATCCTGATCCCGTGCTTGCTCGTCGCTCGCTCGGCGATCTCGGGCAGCACCGGCAGCAGCTTGCTGCGGTCGGAGATGTGGAGCTCCCACATCAGCAGATCCATCGCCTTGGCGAGGCCCGCCTGCTCGCAGCGCTGCTGGTAGTAGGGCGGGTGCCAAGGCTGCTTGATCATCGGCTCGCGCTCGAACCCTTCGATCAGGACCCCGGCCTCATCGTTCAGCTGGAAGTCCATCGGCCCCACCATCCGCTCGCAACCGCGTTCGGTCAGCCACGCCGCGGCCGCGTCGAGCAGCGCGGCCAGCACCTCCGGGTCGTCCTCGAGCTCCAAGAACCCGAACATCCCCCAGCGGCTGCCGTGAAACTCGTTGAACGCGTGATCGATCTGCGCGGTGATCCTCCCCACCACGGCGCCGTCGCGCCGCGCCAGGAAGTACTGCGCCTCGCCGTGCTTGAAGTACGCGTTCAGCTTGCGCGACAGGAACACGTAGCGCTCCAGCTTCAGCGGGGGGATCCAGGGGGTCCCGGCGTGCAGCCGGAACGGGAGCGCGACGAACTGGCGCAGCTCCCTGCGACCGCTTACCGCGGTGACTTGTAGTGGCATCGGTGTCGCGCCTCGCGCTCGCCTAACGCTCACCGTCCGCGGCGGCGTGCGTCAGGGTCGGCGCCTCCCGCTCCCCCTTGCCTCTGACGATCGGCCCCTGGTAGGGCCCGGGCTTGGGGCGCGGCCTGCCGCCGGGGAAGGCCAGCCGCAGGATCGACCGCTGCACCATGCCGAGCTGTTGGTGAAACGGCCCCGAGTTGTAGGGCAACCCGTAGCGGCCGCAGATCTCGCGCACCTTCGGCGCGATCTCTCCATAGCGGGTGCTGGGCATGTCGGGGTACAGGTGGTGCTCGACCTGATAGCCGAGGTTGCCGCTGATCACGTGGAACAGCGGACCGCCGTCAATGTTGGCGGCGCCGATCAACTGCCGCACGTACCAGGCGCCGCGGTTCTCGTCCTTGACTTCCTGCTCGGTGAAGGTGTAGGTCTGATCCGGGAAGTGCCCACAGAAGATGATCGCGTAGGACCACACATTGCGCATCAGGTTCGCAGCCAGGTCCGCGGTCAGCGTGCGGCGGAAGGGCTCCCGGAACGAGCGCCGCTCGACGAGCTGCCTGACCACCCCGCCGCGGCTCTGGGACCGCTTGCGGCGCAGCTTGCGAGCCACGCGTTGCGCCTGTAGCCGCGGGCTGCGGCGGCCGCCGTTGGCGCGCGTGCGCGCGGCGAGCACGCCGGCCTCGATCAGCGTCATCACCACCCCGCTGATCACCGGCCACGCGACGTAGTCCTTGACGATCTGGGTGCGGGCCTTGCCGAGGATTCCCTTCATCTCCTTGCGGACTTGATCCATCCGCTTCTCACCTCTGCGGATCGCTTCGAAGTCGAGGTCGTGGACCGCGACCCCCCACTCGAACAGCATCGCGAGCAGGATGTTGTAGAGCGGCTGCATCAGGTAGACCGGATGCCACTTCTGGGCCGGATCGATGCGCATGATCTCGTAGCCGAGATCGCGATCCTTGCCGAGGATGTTGGTGTAGGTGTGGTGGATGTAGTTGTGCGAGTGGCGCCAGGCCTCGGCGGTGGAAGCGGTGTCCCAGTCCCAGGCCTTCGAGTTGATCACCGGATCGTTCATCCAGTCCCACTGGCCGTGCAGCACGTTGTGCCCGATCTCCATGTTCTCGAGGATCTTGGCCATCCCCAGGGTGCTCGCCCCGACCGCCCACGGAACCCGCCAACGGGAAGCGATCAGCTCCACCCGGCCGATCAGCGCGAGCCGGCGCTGGAGCGCGATCATCGAGCGGATATAGCGCGCGTCGCGGTCGCCGAGATCGGCCTTCACCTGCTCGTGCAGCTCGTCGAACTCCTTGCCGATCTGCTCGATCTGCTCCGCCGTGAGCCGGTGCATCGGGTTTTCCGACGCGTCGATCGCGACGGATCCGTTGCCGCGGTGGCCGTTCTCGCCGTCTGACATGCATCCTCCCTCGATAGTGCCGCTTACAAGTCGATCTCGATCGGCCCTTCCGGCGCGCTGATGCAGGTCCGGATGACCTCGCCTTCCTGCCCGTACACCTGGCCGTTGCGGAGATCTCGCACCCGCCCCGAGCGAAGCTCGCCCACGCAGGTGTGGCAGATCCCTTCCCGGCAACCGTACGGGAGCTCCAGCCCCGCCTCCTCGCCCGCGACCAGGATCGGCATGTGGCCGTCGGACTCGGTCTCACAATCGGACTTCAGGAACTTGATCGGGCCGCCCTCCCCCTCGCCGCTCTGGCCAAGCCCGAGCTTCGGCTGGAAGCGCTCCACGGTCAGGCGCTCGCAGTCGCCGTGGCGCTCCCAGTGCTCGGTGAGTGCGTCGAGCATCTCACCGGGCCCCGAGACGAAGGCATCGCGCTCGCGCCAGTCCGGACACAGGCGGTCCAGGTCGCCGGGGCCCATCCGGCCTCGCTCGCGGGTCAGCTGCTCGTGCAGGTGAAAGCCCTCATGGCGCTGATTCAGCTCGCGGAGCTGGGGCCCGAAGATCACGTCGTCGGTGTGGCGGGCGGAGTGCAGCACGACCACGTCACCGACCTCATCCGAACCATCGAGGTGGCGCAGCATGCTCATGATCGGCGTGATTCCGCTTCCCGCGCTGATGAACAGAAGCTTCTCAGGAACCGGATCCGGGAGCACGAAGTCGCCTTCCACCCCGCCGAGTGAGACGATCGTCCCGGGCCGGCCACGGCGCACCAGGTACGGCGAGACCTTGCCTTCGTCGACGTTCTTGACGGTGATACTGATCAATCCGTCGGGGCGCTGGGGATCGGAGGTCAGCGAGTAGGCGCGCCAGTGCCTGACCCCCTCGATATCGAGCCCGATCCGTAGGTACTGGCCGGGCTTGTGCCCCGACCAGCGGTAGCCGGGCTTGATCAGCACGGTGGCGGCGTCGTCGGTCTCGGGCTTGATCTCCTCGATCCGCCCGCGCAGCTCACGGGTGGACCAGAGCGGGTTGACCAGCTCGAGATAGTCGTCCGGCAGCAACGGCGTACTCAGCGCTCTCAGCGCGCGGAGTACCCGCCGCTGGATCGGATGAACGTTTGGCGGCGCTCCCTTTTCGGGCATCTACTCGAGCGTAATATCCTCTTTGGTAGCTTTGCAAGCCGCATTGTGACATCGCCCGTGGGTACAGCGTCGGCTCGTGGTGTGCGAGGGCCGAGAAAGGCCGGCACACGTGGTATGCCGCGCTCGGTGCGAGAGCAGTTGATCCTCGACGTCGCGGGACGGGTGTTCGCCCGGGCCGGTTATCACGCCGGCTCGATGGAGGAGATCGCCGCGCTGGCCGACGTCTCGAAGCCGATGCTGTATGCGTACTTCGGCTCCAAGGAGGGCCTGTACGTCGCCTACATCGACCGCACGGGCCGACAGCTGCTGGAGCGGCTGGTGGGCGCGGCGGACCCTTCGCAACCGCCCCGCCTGCGTCTGCGAAGGCGGATCGAGGAGTTCCTGGCGTTCGTCGACGAGCATCAAGACGGCTGGAAGGTTCTGTTCCGGGAGATGGCCGCCAGCGGCCCGCTGGTCCGCGAGGTCGCGGCGCTGCGCACCCGGATCGTCGAGGCGGTCGGCGACATGCTGCACAGCCTGCTGTCCGGTGCCCACGCCGACGCGATCGCCCATGCGATCGTCGGCGCCGGCGAGTCGCTCGCGAACTGGTGGCTCGAGCATCCGGAGGTTTCGCGCAGCGATCTCGCCGATTGGTATGACGGGATGGTCCAGGCGACCGTCTGGGCCGCGATTCGGCGAGGCTCCTAGCGCCGCCGGCGCCTGTGCGCTACAGCAGCCGGTCGAGGCCGATCAGGGGCGAGTCTGGGAGCGTCGACACGCGCCGCACCGCGAGCAGCACGCCGGGCATGAACGACCAGCGATCGAGCGAGTCGTGGCGGATCGTGAGCGTCTGACCGACGTCGCCGAGGATCACCTCCTGGTGGGCGACGAGGCCGGGCAGCCGAACCGAGTGGATCGGAACCTCGCGGAGCGTGTCGCCGGCCGCAGCCGCGATCAGTGAAGCGGTCAGGGCGGCGGTGCCGCTCGGCTTATCGAGCTTGCCGTCGTGGTGCAGCTCGATGATCTCCGCGCGGGACATGTGCTTGGCGGCCGTCGCGGCGAACTGCATCATCAGCACCGCGCCGATCGCGAAGTTGGGAGCGGCGAACACGTTTCCAGGGGCCCCCCGCAGCTCCTCGAGCGCGCCTAGGTCGAACCCCGTGGTGCCGATCACCACGTGCACGCCGGCCTGAGCCGCGACGCGGGCGTTCTCGAGCGCGGTGCTCGGCAGCGTGAAATCGACCAGCACCTGGGGCTCGGCGGACAGCGCCTGGGCGAGCGGGGTGTCGAGCGCGGGGTCCGCGCGCGCGATCAGCTCGAGGTCCGGCGCCGCGGCGACCGCCTCGCAGACGGTCGCCCCCATCCGCCCGGCGGCGCCGGCCACCGCGACCCGGATCGGCGCCTGCGCCACGGCCTCTAGGCGCTCTCCACGAGCGCCGGCGCGACGCCCGTGAGCGCCTGCTCGAAGCGGCCTTGATCGGGACCGATGCCGGCCGCCGAGAGGCGCTCGGGTGCCCACAGCTCCTCGATCAACGCCGCCAGGTCCTCGCGCGAGACGGCATCGATCCGCGCCACCACCTCATCCAGCGACAGCAGCGGCGCGCCGGCCAGCACCTCCGAGCCCAGCCGGGTCATGCGCGCGCCGGTCGACTCGAGCGCGAGCACCACCCGGCCCTTGAGGTTCTCCTTGGCACGCGCCAGCTCCTCGTCGGTGGCGGGATCGTGCTGGATGCGAGCGAGCTCCGCGCCGACCACCGAGAGCGCCTCCGGCAGGTTCTCTGCGCGGGTGCCGAGGTACAGGCCGACGTGACCGGTGTCCTGGTAGGCGCTCGTGAACGAATACACGGCGTACGCCAGCCCGCGGCGCTCACGGATCTCCTGGAACAGGCGCGAGGAGGAGGTGCCGCCGAAGATCGTGTCGAGCACCCGGAGCGCAAACCGCCGCTCGTCGTGGCGCGAGAGCCCGGGTCCCCCGAGGCAGACGTGGTACTGCTCGGTGTCCTTGCGCTCGAAGCGTCGCCTGCGCGTGGCCGCTACCGCCGCGGGCTGCGCCTGCTTCGCGGCGGCGCTTTGCGGACCTGCGGGCATCCGATCCGCCGCCAGCGTGGTCAGCCCCTCGTGTTCGACCGCCCCGGCGGCGGCGATCACCACGTTGCCGGGGATGTAGCGGGCGCGGTGAAAGGCGCTGATCTGCGCGACGGGCGTCTGCGCGATCACGGGGGCGCGCCCGATGATCGCCCGCCCCAGCGGGTCGCCCGGGAAGATCGCCTCCCCCAGCAGGTCGAACACCTTCTCCTGCGGGTCGTCCTCGTACATCGCGATCTCTTCGAGGATCACCTCGCGTTCTGCGTCGACGTCCGTCAGCGAGGGACGGAACACCATCTCGGCCATCACGTCGAACGCGTCGGGGACGTGCTGGTCGATCACGCGGGCGTAGACCGAGGTGGTCTCCTTGCCGGTGCCGGCGTTGAGCTCCGCTCCCATCCCATCGAAGATCTGGTCGATCTCCAGCGAGCCGTACTTGGCAGTGCCCTTGAACAGCAGGTGCTCGAGCAGGTGTGAGAGCCCCGCCTGCTGCTCGGACTCCGAGCGCGAGCCGGTTCCGATCCAGAACCCCAGCGAGACCGAGCGGACCGAGGGCATCGCCTCGGTCACGACCCGGACGCCCGACGGGAGCGTGGTCAGGCGGTGCTCTTGCGCCACCAGCTGGTCAGGAACGGGGCCGGTCTGGATCGCGATCGCGGACCCGACCGCGGTCCCGCGGGCCGCGCGAGTCGCGCGGTGGGCGCTCCCGGCCGTCGCGGCGGTCACGGTCGCGACGCGGAGGGCCGTTGTCGCCGCTGCCCACGGTCGCCAGCTCCTCGATGCTCTTGCCGGCGACGTCGGGGTCATCGGCCAGCCGCAGCCCGATCCGGCCGCGCTCGCGGTCGACCTCGACCACGCGGACGTTCAGCTCATCGCCCTTGTTGAGGACCTCCTCGACCGTGGCGATCCGGCGGCCCGGGGCGATGTTCGAGATGTGCAGTAGCCCGTCGGTGCCCTTGGAGAGCTCGACGAACGCGCCGAAGGTGGTCGTCTTGACGACCTTGCCGAGGTAGGAGTCGCCGACCTCGACCTCCTTGGTCATCGCCCGGATCCGCTCGACCAGGGCGTCGCCGCGCTCGCCGTCGGCCGCGTACACGAGCACCTGTCCCTCGTCGTTGACGTCGATCTGGGACTCGTACTCCTCCTGCAGGGACCGGATCGTCTCGCCGCCCTTGCCGATCAGCAGCCCGATCTTCTCGGGGTCGATCTGCACCGTGGCGATCCGCGGCGCGTACTTGGAGAGCTCGGATCGAGGCGCGTCGATCACCGCCGTCATCTGCTCGAGAATGAACTGGCGGGCGACCCTGGCTTGCGCGAGCGCGTCGCGCAGGATCTCGAACGTCACGCCGGTGATCTTGATGTCCATCTGGAGCGCGGTGATCCCGCGCTCGGTCCCGGCGACCTTGAAGTCCATGTCGCCCAGGTGGTCCTCGACGCCGGCGATGTCGGTGAGGATGATGTAGTCCTCGCCCTCCTTGATCAGGCCCATCGCGATCCCCGCCACAGCGCCCTTCAGCGGCACGCCTGCGTCCATCAGCGAGAGGGTGGACCCGCATACGCTCGCCATCGAGCTCGACCCGTTGGACTCGAGGATGTCCGACACCACGCGAATCGTGTAGGGAAACTCCTCCTGGGTGGGGATCATCGGCACCAGCGCCCGCTCGGCGAGCGCGCCATGGCCGATGTCGCGGCGCTTGGGTCCGCGCATGAAGCCGGCCTCCCCGACCGAGAACGGCGGGAAGTTGTAGTGGTGGAAGTAGCGCTTGGCGGTCTCCAGCCCGAGCGTGTCGAGTCGCATCTCCTCGCGGGTGGTGCCGAGCGCCACGACGCTGAACGCCTGAGTCTGGCCGCGGGTGAACAGTGCCGAGCCGTGGGTGCGGGGGGCGACCCCGACCTCGATCGAGAGCGGACGGATCTCCTCAGCGCTGCGTCCGTCGGGGCGGCGCTTGTGGACGGCGATCCGCTCGCGGATCAGCGTCTTCTCGAGCTTGTCGAACGCGCGCTGGGCGTTGGCGCGGTACTCGGGGTAGGTGTCGGCCTCGGGGTCGCCGGCGTACTGGGCCAGCACCTGCTCCTCGACCGCCTTGCAGGCATCCTGGCGCGCGAGCTTGTCCTCGACCTGGGTGGCGGCGTCCAGTGCGCCGCCGTGAGAGGCCTTGATCTGCTCGTAGAGCTCGGGCTCTACCTGGGGCACCTCGACCTCGAGCTTGGGCTTGCCCGCCTGCGCGGCCAGCTCGAGCTGGGCGCCACACAGCTTCCGGATCTCCTCGTGCGCGATGTCGAGCGCGTCGAGAATCTCCGCCTCGGGGATCTCATTCGCCCCGGCCTCGACCATCAGGATGGCCTCTTCGGTGCCGGCGACGATCAGGTCGAGGTCGGTCGCCTCGACCAGGTCCTCCTCGTTGGGGTTGACGACGAAGTTGCCCTCGATCTTGCCGATCCGCACCGAGCCGACGGGCGTCGGGAGCGGGATCTGGGAGACCATCAGCGCCGCGGAGGCGCCGTTCATCGCCAGGATGTCGTACGGGTTGACGTGGTCGACCGACATCGGGATCGCGACCAGCTGGGTCTCGTAACGCCAGCCCTTGGGGAACAGCGGCCGGATCGGCCGGTCGATCAGCCGCGCGGACAGCGTGGCCTTCTCCCCCGCCCGGCCTTCGCGCTTGAAGAACGAGCCGGGGATCTTCCCGGCCGCGTACATGCGCTCCTCGACGTCTACGGTGAGCGGGAGGAAGTCGACATCGCGCAGGTTGCCTGCGGTGGCGGTACACAGGACCATGGTGTCGCCCGAGCGGACGACGACGGCGCCGGAGGCCTGCTTGGCCAACTTGCCGGTCTCGAACGAGATCTCCTTGCCCTCGATCTGCACCGAGACGCGGGTGACGGCGTCAGACATATTCAGTTTCCCTTCTTCTCTCCGCCCTTCGGTCGGCGGAGCGCTTCGTTTCTCTCTTAGTTCCGAACGGGGGTGATGCTAGCGGGTGGCTGGCGGTTCGGCGCGAAGGCGCGTTCACAACCAATTAACCGGACCGAGCGGTCCGCTTGTGCTAGTGTAACCGGACCGTATGGTCCAGTTTACAAGGAGCCCGCAATGAGTGATGCCCCGCAAGCGGTCCCGAGCGCCTCCTCCGAACCCGGGGTCAGCCGCTCCGTGCAAGCCCGGTCCCCGGGCCTCGTCGAAGCCTCCTCTACCCGCCCGTCGAACCGCTGGGTGGTGCTCGTGATCGCCTGCCTGGCCCAGTTCATGGTCGTGCTCGACACGACCGTGGTCAACGTCGCGCTGCCGTCGATCCAGCGAGGGCTCCACTTCTCGGCCGCGAACCTGCAGTGGGTCGTCAACAGCTACACGCTGATCTTCGGGGGCTTCCTGCTGCTGGGCGGCCGCGCCGCCGACCTGATCGGGCGCAAGCGCCTGTTCGTCGCCGGCGTCGCGTTGTTCTCGCTCGCCTCGCTGCTGAACGGTCTGGCCCAATCCTCCGGCATGCTGGTCGTCGGGCGCGGGCTCCAGGGCCTCGGCGGCGCGCTGGTCTCGCCGGCCGCGCTGTCGATCATCACGACCACGTTCCCAGAGCAGGACGAGCGCACCAAGGCGCTCGGCGTGTGGAGCGCGATCGCGGCCGGTGGGGGCGCGGTGGGGCTGCTGATGGGTGGCCTGCTGACCGACCTTGCGTCCTGGCCGTGGATCTTCATCGTCAACGTGCCGGTCGGGGCGATCGCGTTCGCACTCGCGGTTCGTCACGTGCCCGAATCCCGCGCAGAGCTCGGCCACCGGGCTTTCGATCTCACCGGCGCGGTGTCCGTGACCGCGGGGCTGGTGGTGCTCGTGTACGCGATCGTCAAGGCCCAAGCATTCGGCTGGGGCTCGTCCCGGACGCTGGGCCTCGGGGCCGCCGGGCTGGCGCTGCTCGCGCTGTTCGTGTTCCTCGAGCACCGCAGCGTGGCGCCGCTGATGCGGCTCAGCATCTTCCGCGTGCGCACGCTAGCGGTCGCGGACGGGGTGCTGCTACTGGTCGCCTCGGGGTTGTTCGGGATGTTCTTCTTCGCCTCCCTGTACGTGCAGGAGATCCTCCGCTACAGCCCGCTGCGTGCCGGACTGGCGTTCCTGCCGGTGACCGGCGGGATCGTGATCGGCGCGGCGCTCGCCCAGCAGCTGATCCGCCGGTTCGGGGTTCGCAACGTGTCGATCGCTGGGATCTCGCTGGCGGTCGCGGGCATGGTGGTGCTCACGCAGCTGCCGGTCCATGGCAGCTACTCGAGCGACCTGCTCCCCGGACTGATGCCGATGAGCATCGGGATGGGGCTCACGTTCGTGCCGATTACGCTGCTCGGGACGGGC
>JAFAZB010000337.1 GCA_019240015.1 Solirubrobacterales bacterium | reverse complement strand
CTCGCGCGCAAGGCTCAGGAGCTCCGCGGCGAGATCGACGACGTGCGCCAGGACTGGCGCCGTAAGCAGCACGACGCCCAGGTGCCCGGGGCCGTGCCGGGCGAGGACGAGCACGCCGGCGAGGACTCTCCCCCGAGCGGCGAGGACGACGGCGCCGGCTAACGCGGATCCTCGCGGTCGACGTTCCAGTAACGAACGACGTCGGCGCGGTCGCCCTCCACCTCCTCCCACGGCCTGATCGCGAACCGTGCGATCGTGCGCTGCCCGCCCTCGTGATCGCCGTAGAGCAGGTCGACCATCACGCCCGCCCCGCGCCGGGCGGCTGCACGGAGAGGCTCGTAGCTGGGGTCGTCGCGGTCCCTGATCGCGCCCTGCCAGAACCCGGTCTCGCCCGCCGGCACGTACAGGTCCCGCTGCTGGCGGCGAAAGTCGTCGAGCTCGGGCCGCGCCACAGCCGCCGCTCGCTCGGCGACCTCGACTCTCCAACCGTGAATCACCGCCAGGCCCGACCCGCCGTTGCGCAGCGCGATCGCGAGGTAGACGTTCTCACCCTCCACCTCCATCGCTGCGCCGTGTCCGGAGACCGTCAGCACCCGGCCGTCGCCGAACCTCACCCGCTCCAACGAGTCGTCTTCGTGCGAGGGGATCAGCACCGGCCGCAGGCCCGCCAGCAGCGAGCGCTCCGCGACCCGGGCGGAGCGGTTGGCCGACTTCACCGAGCTGAACGTCGCCACCGCGAGCACCAGCGTCCCACCGGCGGTCGCCAGCGAGGAGATCGTCACCCAGTCGGCCATCGCAGCCGATCGTAGTTGCCGCGCTGCGACTCGCCGGCCCGAGTCACGGCAGTCGGCGGGCGCCGACACGCGGGCCACCCGGACCTACGAGCACGCCGGCGCGCGCGGCTGATCGCCGCCCGTCCGGGGCCTGGAGCGGCTGGACCGTCTACAGCTTCTGGACGTTGACGGCCTTCGGGCCCTTAGGGCCCTCCTCCTCGTCGTAGGACACCTTGGTGCCCTCGGCGAGCGATCGATAGCCGTCGGCGTTGATGCTCGAGTGATGGACGAAGAGATCGCGGCTGCCCTCATCGGGCGTGATAAAGCCGAAGCCCTTTTCGTCGCTGAACCACTTGACCGTACCTGTTGCCATCTGGAGTGCTCCTCCGTAGCTCAAGTGCGCCTACCACGGAGAAAAGTCATGTGCGAATACCCCGAGGCCTGCACCTGCGTCTCACCGTCCGCATCGGTGCGAACGGCCTTACCGCGGCGCACGGTAGCACGGGCCTCGGGCGTCAGGTGTCGTCTGGGAGCGGGTTCACAACCTGGACACACTCACTCACGCGTCGGGGCAAGCGTCATGCTGTGGGGGGAGATGGACGATCCGATCCCGCTTGGACGCCACGGTTCGATTCCGCTGCACGAGATCGAGCTGCGAGCCTCGCGCTCCTCCGGACCGGGAGGCCAGCACGCCAACGTGACCGCCTCTCGGATCGAGGCGGTGTTCGACGTCGCCGCCTCGAACGCGCTCAGCGACGAGCAGAAACGCCGGATCGCCGCCCGCCTCGGCCCCCGCGTAGTGGCCGTCGCGCAGGATGCGCGCAGCCAGGCGCGCAACCGGGAGCTCGCGCTGCAGCGGCTCCGCCGACGTCTCAGCGCGGCGCTCGCGGTGCAGCGCCCGCGGCGCGCCACCCGGCCCAGTCAGGCCGCGGTCAAGCGCCGGCTCGAGTCCAAGCGCCGGCAGGCGGAGCGCAAGCGAGCCCGCCGGCCTCCGCCGCTCGAGGAGTGATGAGCGGGGCTGCCTACGTGCTCCAGCGCTGCGACGAATGCGCTGGCTGATCGACGGCATGAACGTGATCGGATCCCGCCCCGATGGCTGGTGGCGGGACCGCGACGCCGCGATGCTCCGCTTGGTCGACCAGCTCGAGCGGTGGGCGGCGGCGGAGGGCGAGGATGTCACGGTCGTGTTCGAGCGCCGGCCCTCGCCGCCGATCCGCTCGACGGTGGTCGAGATCGCGCACGCCCCGCGGCCACGCGCGGATGCGGCCGACGACGAGCTGATCCGGCTGCTGGGCCAGGAACCCGAGCCGGCCCGGGTGCGGGTCGTCACCTCGGATCGCTGGCTCGCCGATCGCGCCTGGGCATTGGGGGCCAGCGTGGAGGGGACCGATACGTTCCGCACACGGCTGGAAGAGGTTTGAACGCCGGGCCGGCGGCCTTGCGACAATCCTCGACATGGCCGACGAACCCGCCCGGCGCTCCGCTCCACCGAGAGGCCGCCCGGGGACTCCCACTCCCCGTCCACCCGGCTGGAAGGTGACGCCGGCGCCCGACGGGCGCGGGCAGAGGCCGGGAACGCCCTCCACCGGGCCGCGATCGAGATGGATCATCGCCGCCGTCGTGGTGGCGCTGCTCGCGCTGAACCTGTGGATCTCCTCGCGGGCGCTGCAGCCGAACGCTCCCGTGCGGATTCCCTACAGCCCCACCTTCCTGACCCAGGTGCAGAGCGGCAACGTGAGGGAGATCTCCTCGACCGGCGACTCGATCCAGGGCACGTTCAAACAGCCGGTCAAGTACCCGCCGAACCAGGCGAACGTACAGGCCAGCACCAGCTTCGCGACCCAGGTGCCATCGTTCGCCAACAACGCGCAGCTATCGAGCCTGCTCGAGGGCCAGGGCGTGACGATCGACGCCAACGCGCCCAGCTCGGGGCCCTCGCTGCTGACCAGCCTGATTTACGGACTGGGGCCGACGATTCTGCTGATCGCGCTGTTCGCGGTGATCATGCGCCGCGCCGCGGCGGCGGGCGGTCCCGGCGGGTTGATGTCGTTCGGCCGCGCCCGCGCCCGGCGGGTGGAGGGCGGCGACGAGCCGGTCACGTTCCACGACGTCGCCGGGATCGACGAGGCCAAGGAGTAGCTGACCGAGATCGTCGACTTCCTCAAGAACCCCGACAAGTACCTGAAGCTGGGGGGACGGATTCCCCGCGGCGTGCTGCTGAGCGGCCCTCCGGGGACCGGCAAGACGCTGCTGGCCCGGGCGGTCGCCGGCGAGGCTGGGGTCCCGTTCTTCCAGATGTCCGCGTCCGAGTTCGTGGAGATGATCGTCGGCGTGGGCGCCTCGCGCGTGCGGGACCTGTTCGCGCAGGCAAAGCAGGCGGCGCCGGCGATCATCTTCATCGACGAGCTCGACGCGGTCGGTCGCTCACGCGCCGCGGGCGGACCGAACATCTCCGGCGGCCACGACGAGCGCGAGCAGACGCTGAACCAGATCCTGACCGAGATGGACGGCTTCGATCCGCGCACCGGCGTGATCGTGCTCGGGGCGACCAACCGGCCCGAGGTGCTCGATCCCGCCCTGCTGCGCCCCGGGCGCTTCGACCGCCGAGTGGTCGTGCAGCCGCCCGACCGCGTCGGCCGCGAGGCGATCCTGCGGGTCCACACCCGGTCGGTGCCGCTCGCCCCCGAAGTCGACCTGGGCGCGATCGCGGCCTCCACGCCGGGGATGGTGGGGGCCGACCTCGCGAACCTGGTCAACGAGGGCGCCCTGCTGGCGGCCCGCCGCGGACACGCCAGGGTGAGCCCGCAAGACCTCTCCGACGCGCTCGAGCGGATCGTGCTCGGCGCCGAGCGCAAGGTGATGTTGAGCGAGGACGACCGCCGCCGCACCGCCTACCACGAGTCCGGGCACGCAATCGTGGGGATGCTCACGCCCGGGGCCGATCCGGTGCGCAAGGTGTCGATCATCCCGCGCGGGCAAGCGCTCGGCGTCACCTTCTCGGCGCCGGACGCCGACCGCTTCAACTTCGACCAGAGCCATCTGATCGCCCAGATCAAGGTTGCGCTCGGCGGCCGCGTGGCCGAGGAGATCGTGTTCGGCGACCTGACCACCGGAGCCGAGTCGGACATCCAGCAGCTGACCAGGATCGCCCGGCACATGGTCGGACGGTGGGGCATGAGTCGGGCGATCGGTCCGATCGCAGTGATCCCCGCCGACGGCATGGGGCCCCTGCTGCCCGGCGTCTCGGAGACCTCCGAGGCCACCCAGCGGCTGGTCGACGAGGAGGTGAGGCGAATCGTGGAGTCCGCCCACGGCGAGGTGTCCGAGCTGCTGCGCTCCCATCGGCCCAACCTCGACTCGCTGGTCGCCGCCCTGCTCGAACGCGAGACGCTCGATGAGAGCGACGCCTACGCCGCCGCCGGCCTGGCCCGCAACCCGCTCGCGCAGCCCGAGGAAACGCCGCCGCTGGTGCAGTCGTAGGGGGGCGGTCGCGCCCCGGGGCGGTCGCGCTCTCCGCGGGAGGGCTGCACGAGTCCCCAAACTGGACACCGCGCGACCGAAATGGGTGTTCGAGCATTGCATCGATGCACGAGCCCCCAAGTTGGCGGCGCCGCGGGTAGTTTGGGGATTCGAGCAGGTCGGCGCGCGGGAGGTTGGCGCGCGCCCTGCGACCGCGGTCCGGCGCGCGACCCGCGCCGCCGCGCGACCGCCCCGCCCAACGACCGCCCCCGCCCCGCGGCCGCCGCAGCCCGGCGACCTCTAGTCCCCCAGCCGCGTCATCCGCGCTAGCGCCTCGTGGCACTCGACCACCCTGCGCTTGACCGGGTCGCTGTCGGGGCGATCGTGGACCAGGTCCCACGTGCGGTCGGCGATCTCGCGCGCGTTCTCGGGCGTGGCGCTCTCCCACAGCCGGTCGACGAGCTGGAGCTCGAAGCTGCGGATCTGGTCG
>JAFAZB010000205.1 GCA_019240015.1 Solirubrobacterales bacterium | reverse complement strand
AGCCACTCGAGCAAGTCCGGCGTCGCCCACTTCGCGGCGGAGGACGAGGACAGCTGTATCGAGGACACCCGCTACCTGCTCTCGTTCCTGCCGCAGAACAACCTCGAGATCCCGCCCCGGGTGCAGCCGACCGATGACCCGCTGCGCCAGGACCCCGAGCTCGACACGGTGGTCCCCGATAGCGCCAACAAGCCCTACGACATGCGCGAGGTGATCCGCCGCGTGGTGGACGACGGGGAGTTCTTCGAGGTCCACGAGCACTACGCGCGCAACATCGTGTGCGGCTACGCGCGGCTGAACGGTTATGCCGTGGGGGTGGTGGGCAACCAGCCGAGCCAGCTCGCCGGCGTGCTCGACATCGACTCTTCCTGCAAGGCCGGCAGGTTCGTGCGGACCTGCGATGCGTTCAACGTTCCGCTGCTCACGTTCTGCGATGTCCCCGGCTTCCTCCCGGGCACTTCTCAGGAGTGGGGCGGGATCATCCGCCACGGCGCGAAGCTGCTGTACGCCTACACCGAGGCGACCGTGCCCAAGATCACGATCATCACCCGCAAGGCGTACGGCGGGGCCTACGACGTGATGGCGTCAAAGCACATGCTCGCCGACTTCAACTTCGCCTGGCCGACGGCGGAGGTCGCGGTGATGGGGCCCGAGGGCGCGGTCAACATCATCTACCGCCGCGATCTGGAGTCCTCGCCGACGCCCGACGCCCGACGGCGCAAGCTGATCAACGATTACAAGGCCCACTTCGCGAACCCCTACGTGGCGGCCGAGCGCGGCTACATCGATGACGTGATCGTGCCCCACGAGACCCGGCCCAAGGTCATCACGGCGCTCGAGACCCTCCAGACCAAGCGCGAGCCGGGTCCGAAGCGCAAGCACGGAAACATCCCCCTCTAGATGAGGCGCGCTGCGCGCGCCTTGTTTGGGCCTGCGAGGCGCGCCGCGCCACGGTTGGCGGTCGGGCCGTCGGTGGCCCAGCGCACGGTGTACGTGGCGCTGGCGCTCGCGACCGTGGCCGCCGCTGCGCTCAGGCTCCCGTTCCTCTCCCACCAGAGCCTGTGGTTCGACGAGGTCTTCACCCGGGCGGTGATCAGCCGGTCCACCCTGACCGGCGTCTGGCATCAGCTCGAGGCGACCGAGTCGACCCCGCCCTTGTACTACGTGATCGTGTGGGTGACCGGGGGACGGTCGGCCGCGGCGATGCGGCTGCCCTCGGCGCTGGCATCGATCGTCGCGGTCCCGCTTGCGTACCTCGCGCTGCGCAGGCTGGTCGGCCAGCGGCCGGCGCTCGCGGCCAGCGCGATCCTCGCGGTCAGCCCGATCCTCGTCTCCTACGCCACCGACGCCCGCGCCTACTCGCTGCTGGTGTTGACCGGGGTGTTGTCCGTATGGGGGTTCTCGGCGGCACTCGAGCACCCTACGCGGCGCCGCTACGCCGGCTGGGGTGCGGCCTCCGTGGCGTGCCTTTGGACCCACTATTTCGGCGCCTTCCTGGTCGCGGCGGAGGCGGTGGTCCTGCTCGCGCTGCGGCCGGCGGCGCGTAGGATCACGCTCGGCTCCACGGCGCTGATCGCCGTCTGCGCGGCGCCGCTGATTCCGCTGCTCGCGCGGCAGACCGGAGATGAGCGGGCCGCGTTCATCGCAGGGATCTCGCTGCGCTCGCGGCTGCTCACGACCGCACGCCAGTTCGCGATGGGCCCGAACGTCCCCCGCACCTGGCTCGAGGCGGCCGGGCTCGCGATCGCTTGCGCGGGGATCGCGGTCGGGCTCGGGCTGGCGGTCCGGTCGGGGCCGGCAACCCGGGCGCTGCTGGCGCTGGCAGCGCTCGTGTTGCTGGTGCCGTTGATCCTGGCGATCGCGGGCGTCGAGGATCGCTTCTACGTGCGCAACATGGTCGCGTTGGTGCCGCTGGCGGCGGCGCTCGCCGCGCCGGCGCTGCTGGGGCTCGGAGCGGCGCCGCTGGCGCTGTACCTCGCGCTCGCGGCGCTGGCCTCGGTCTGGGTCGCGACCGACTGGCGCTACGAGCAGCCCGACTGGCGCGGCGCAGTCCACCGGACGCAGGCGATCGACCCCGGCGCGGCGTTCATCGCGGTCGGCCAGTACAGCGGAGTGGTGGCGCGGGTCTACTTGGGCCGCCGGCCGGTCTCGCAGACGTCCTCTCAGGAGGCGTGGGTCGCGGTCCCACCGATCCGCGCCTCGGGACATCGCGCCCTCGGCCCGGCCACGACCGCGCCCGGC
>JAFAZB010000401.1 GCA_019240015.1 Solirubrobacterales bacterium | reverse complement strand
TTGTACTCGAGCGACAGGCCCAGGAACCCTGGCGGAATCGGCCGCGCACGGGGAGTGTTTGTGACCGTCAGCACCGTGGCACCGGGGGGCGGCTTGACGGGCGGCGGCGTCGTGGTCGATCCGCTGCCGGTGGTGGTCGCGACCACGGCGGCGG
The DNA here is from genome assembly GCA_019240015.1 of Solirubrobacterales bacterium. GTDB lineage: Bacteria > Actinomycetota > Thermoleophilia > Solirubrobacterales > Solirubrobacteraceae > Palsa-465. The sequence continues at coordinate 4,158 of JAFAZB010000401.1, read as the reverse complement.
CCGCCAGCGCCACGACCGCGACCAGCAGCACCGACAGCGGCAGCCGCCGGCGCGCCCGGCGGCCGGGGGAGATCACGGTGAAGTCGCGGTCAGCCATGGGGGTCGTGGGGGGGCGTCGTTTGTGCGGTTAGCCGTGTGGGTCCTGGACGTTGTGTGCGGGGTCAGCCATGGGGGTTCTGGAGGTTGTGTGCGGGGTCAGCCATGGGGGTTCTGGACGAGGGCATATACCCGACTCGGGCTGCCGGTGCCTCCCACCAGCCGCAGCGGTGAGACCACCAGCAGCGCCCCGGCGGGCGGCAGCCGCTCCAGGTTCGCGAGCTGGGTCAGGCCGAGGCGGCCCGCGCCGAGCAGGAAGTTGTGTAGCGGGAACGGGGGATCGAAGCCGCCCGCCGCGCCCGCGTCGATCCCGACCGTCTCGGTGCCGAAGCCGGCGATCGCGCGCTCGCCGGCCAGCCACCGAGACGCCTCGACGTCTGGGCCGGGAGTCTGCGGTCCGTGCTCGCCGACGTTCAGAAACGCGGCCTCGTCCTGGGCGCGCGCTCCCCAGCCGGTGCGCAAGAGCACCCAGGCGCCGTCGGGGATCCGCCCGTGGTCCGCTTCCCAGCCGGTCAGGTCATCGACGGTCAGCAGGTAGCCGGGGTCGGCCTCCGTCTCGGCGGTCTTGTCGATCACGCACGCGGGGCCGACGAGCGCGGTCGGCGGGATCGAGCCCACGTCCGCGCCGTCCTTGCCGGTGACCCAGTGGATCGGCGCGTCGAGATGGGTTCCGACGTGCTCGCCGAGCGTCAGCGTGTACCACGCCCAGGCGGGGCCGCGGTCGTCGTAGCGGCTGATCTCGGTCCTCGACAGGCCGGGCGTGTTGGCGAACGGCGGCGGCAGCTTGATCACCGGCGTCGACTCGCTGAGTGGTTGGGTCAGGTCGACGATCTCGACCGTGCCGTCGGCGAGCGCCTCGATCAGAGCCGCTACCTGGCCGGCCTGCGTGCTTGCCATCGATTGCTCCTTGGTTGACGCTAGCTCGCTCGCCGTTCCGCCGGTGGATCCTCCGCGCACCTCATCGGCGCGCGCCTCATCCTCCGCGGAAGGCCTCCTCGAGCCATTCTGCACAGATCGTCGGGTTGACCTTGGCGTCCAGCACCAGCGGTCCCGGCTCGGCCTCGTCCAGCCACCGCTGCACGATGTCAAGATCGCCGGTCCGACGTATCGTCGCCGCCGCGGCGCCGGCCGCCCGGGCGATCGCCGCGAGGTCCGCGTCGGGGAATCGCACCAGCGACACGTCATGCCCGAGCGGTTCGAAGTGGTGCACCTCCGCGCCGTAGGCCGCGTCGTCGTAAACGAGGACGAGCAGCTTGAGCTTCAGGCGGGCCGCGGTCTCGAGCTCCGCGAGCGCCATGAACGCCCCGCCGTCTCCGAGCGCGGCGACGGTCGGCCGGTCCGGTCGCGCTACCGCCGCGCCGATCGCGTTGCCGAGCCCCAGCCCGACCGCCTGAAACCCGTTCACGAACACCCACGCGCGGGGGTCAGGCAGGTCGAGGTACATCGAGGGGTAGCCGAGGAAGTGGCCCGAGTCGACCGCGACGGCGCGCTCGGGCGGCAGTAGCTCGTCGAGCGCAATCGTCAGTGTCCGCGGATCGATCCATTGGTCGGTCGAGGCGTCTTCGTAGGGCTGGTTGCGCCAGTGGCCGGCCGCGATCTGGTCGGCGGCGTCGGGGGTGCGAAAGCCTTCGCTGGCGTGGTGGCGGCGGTGGTCGAGCTCATCGGCGAGGGCGATCGCCGTGGCGCGGGCATCGCCGATGATGCTGAGGTCGACTGGGCGGTGGCGCCCGAGGGCTGTGGGATCGATGTCGATCTGCACGACGCGGGCTTGTGCGCCGATCATCGCTCCGTGCTTGGTGGTCCAGTGGTTGAGCGAAGCGCCGAACGCGAGGATCAGGTCCGCCTGGGGGAGGAGCTCGGTCGCGAGCGGGGAGGCGAACCCGCCGGCGATCCCGAGCGAGTATGGGTTGCGGGCGAACAGCCCGTGGGCTGGAGCCGAGGTCGCGAGCAGCGCGCCGCTCCGGTCGCCGAGCCGCTCAAGCGCGTCGCGAGCGTCGGCGAGCACCGCGCCGCGGCCAGCGATGATCGCGGGGCGGCGAGCGGTGGTGAGGAGGTCGGCGAGGGAGGTGATGGAGGCGGGGGAGGGGGGCGGTGGCGCGGGCTCTTGTTCCGCGCCTGCTGCCGCGGGCGCGACGCGGTCCGCGTCGGTGGCGGGCGCGCGGCGGTCATCGGCGGTGGCGGGCGCGCGGTTTCCGCCTGCCGCGGTCGGCTCGTGGTCGCCCCCTGCCGCGGTTGGGTCGCGGTCGCCCCCAGCTCCAGCGGGCGCGCGGTTCCCCAGCCCCGCCGCGGGCTGCGCCTGGATGTCGATCGGCAGCATCAGCACCACGGGCCGTCGCTCGCGCTCGGCTCGGCGCCATGACCGCTCTGCGTCCGCCGCCGCCGTGTCCGCAGCCTGCAGCCGTTCCGCGACCGCCCCGACCGACTCGACCAGGCCGTGCTGATCGATGCGGAAGTTCGAAGTCAGCGCCGCGGCGGGCGTCGCACCCGCGAGCACGAGCATCGGCGTCCGGCTCTTCGCCGCCTCCGCCAGGCCGGTGATGGTGTTGGTTAGCCCCGGTCCCTGGTGGACGCTGCATAGGCCGACCTCGCCGCTCACGCGCGCGTAACCGTCCGCCATGCACACGGCCCCGCCCTCGTGCCGCGCGTGATGGAACCGCACCCCGCCCCCAGCGAGCGCATTCGTAACTATGAAGTTGCCGCTCCCGATGACCCCGAAGGCGTGTCGTGCGCCTAGCCCGGCGATGGTCGAGCCGATGACGTCGGCGGCGGAGACCTGTTGCTTGGTTGCGGTCATCGCGCCTCGGGTCAGGGTGACGCCGCGGTCGGGTTCCGGCGACCGGTGCGCGGCTGGCGCTTCGGCTCGGTCACGGGGGCGATCATGCCAGGTCGCAGCGGTATCGCTGGGGCCGTGTGGGTGCGCCCTCGGGCGGCCGTCGGCCGCCCCCGAGTCCCTCGCGCATGCCACCGCGGACGACGCCCGGCTCTGCCCGCACAGCAAGCGCGGGTATGGCGTCGGGCTCGTTTCACGCTCAGCAAAAGCGGAGATATCAGCTAGACCACGCTAGCCCTTCACCGCTCTCGACCGATCATGACTCCCGAATCTGACCCGCCACACCAGCCAGTCGAGCCCGTCGCACCGGCCGACGAACCGGGTTTCGTGGGCGGAGGCAATCCGGGTTACCTCGGAGCCGAACGCGCTGAGGCTCCCGGCGATTCAAGTCAAGGCAGCGCGAGCCCGTTGACCGGCGGAGCGCGAGCAGAGCGCGCACCCAACATGCTTCCGGGTAGAGATCGCCGTCGCTTCGGCCTGGAGCGCGTACTCGTGCGACTGGTCGCCACGTGCGGGGTGGTCGGGATCGGCGTTGCGCTCGGCGCGATCCTGGCCAGCAGCAAGGTGCAGGGCTGGATCACCGGCCTGGTCGTTGCGCTGGTGAGCGTCATCCTGTCGGCGATCCTCTGGTCCTCAAGGCAGCTCTGAGCCTTCGGCCGTTCGGCGCACCAGTTCCTGCCACCCGTTGTCATCGCCCGCGTAGCTGGCCTCGTCTGCCTCCCCCAAGTCTGGAGGCGGCTCGTCGATGTCCACGACGACCACCACCTTCGAGTAGCTCCAGAACAGCCTGATGCACGTGTAGCCGTACTCGATATGGTCCGGCTGCGGAATCCCCTCCCGCTCGAGCAGCTCCCGCATTGTCCGCTCGGCATCGATCTTCTGCTTCAACGTCGCCATGAGCGCATGGTGGCCCAAACCCCTGTAACGGATCTAGACGCAAACGCGCCAATTCCGTGCCAAGTTCGTGACGGCTTCGTGACAAGCGAGCAGGCGCGGTCTAGCGACCTTGGCCTTGAGCACGGCGGGTTCGGTCTGCTATCAATAGCTCTCCGCCGCGGGGTGGAGCAGTCTGGTAGCTCGTCGGGCTCATAACCCGAAGGTCGCGGGTTCGAATCCCGCCCCCGCTATGCAACGAGAGCCCCGTCGCAGCCGGCTGCTAGTAGCGGGACCGTGGCCGCCGGACACCGCGCAACCCGCCGCCCAGAGATTCGACGCGCACGCAGGAGGCCTTC
>JAFAZB010000364.1 GCA_019240015.1 Solirubrobacterales bacterium | reverse complement strand
CTCGAGCGTCGCCACAGCAGACAGGATAGGACCGCTCGTTGCGGCTCCCCCTCGCTTGCCAAAATCGAGATTTAGGTCTACCATAATTTGTGTGAAGGCACCGCAGGAAGAGATTTTGTGCCGGCCCGTCGAGGCGGCGTCCGTGCGCTCGCCGGCGATCGAGGACTACGCGAAGGCGATCTACGCGCTCCAGCGGCGGGGCGAGGAGGACGCCGTGAGCACCAACGCGCTCGCCGAGCGGCTGGGCGTGACCGCAGCCTCGGCGTCCGGGATGGTCAAGCGGCTCGGCGAGCTCGGCCTGGTGGCGCACCGCCCCTACCGCGGAGTCGCGCTGACCGACGACGGGCGGCGCGTCGCGCTCGAGGTGATGCGACACCACCGGCTGCTGGAGCTCTATCTGGTCAAGAGCCTGGGCGTGCCCTGGGACCGGGTGCACGCGGAAGCCGAGGTGCTCGAGCACGTGCTGTCCGAAGAGCTCGAGGAGCTGATCGCGGCCAAGCTGGGCGATCCCACGCACGACCCGCATGGCGATCCGATTCCCACTCGCGAGCTGACGATCGAGGAGGGGGCGACCCAGAGCCTGCAGGCGCTCGAGATCGGCGCTAGGGGTAGGTTCGCTCGGGTCTCCGACTCCGACCCGGACATGCTGCGGTTCCTCGCCGAGCGGGGGATCGCGCCCGGGGAGGAGTTCGAGGTGATCGACAAGCAGCCGTTCAAGGGCCCGCTGTTCCTCCGCTTCGGCGACCACGTGCACGTGCTCGGCGGCGACTTGGCACGGGCGATGCGGGTGGAGGTGCTGGCGTGAGCCCGTCGCGCGTCCCGGTGGCGACGCCGGCGCTCGAGGCCGCGGGCGAGAGCGCGGGCGTGTTGAGGCAGCCGGCGCTGACGCCCGAGGACGCAGCGCGGTCTCGGGACCGCTTCCGCGTCCACAACGCGCGCACCGATGGCCGGCGCTGGTACCTGCTGTGGCTGCTGGTGGGGCCGGGGATCCTGGTGATGCTGGGCGAGAACGACGGGCCCAGCATGATCTCCTACGCCGCCAGCGGCGCCACCTACGGGCTGGGGTTCTTCCTGCCCTTCATCCTGATCACGTTCGTGATGGCGGTGGTCTGCCAGGAGATGTGCATGCGCGTCGGCGCGGTCACCCATCGCGGCTACGGGCAGCTGGTGCTGGAGCGCTTCGGGCGGCTGTGGGGATGGTTCGCGGCGGGAGATCTCGTGCTGACGAACCTGGTAACGCTGATCGCCGAGTTCGTCGCGATCCGGATCGGGCTGTCCTACTTCCACGTTGGGGCCAGGGTCGCCGCGCCGCTCGGTGTGCTGCTGGTGGTGTTCACGCTCAGCGGGGGGCGCTACTGGCGATGGGAGCGGGTGGTGCTCGGGATGGCCGTGTTCAACGGCCTGTTCCTACTGGCGGCGATCCTGTCCGGACCCCGCTGGGGCACGGTGGGCCACGCGGTGATCAGCTTTTCGCCGTTCCCGGGGGGGAGCTTCAACACGCTGCTACTGCTGATCGCCTCGACGATCGGGGCCACGGTGACGCCGTGGATGATCTTCTTTCAGCAGAGTGCGTCGGCGGACAAGGGCCTGACCCCGAGTGATCTGCGCCACGGGCGCTACGACACGGTCGCGGGCGGGGTGCTCGCGGCGCTGTTCGGATGCGGCGCGCTGATCGCGGGCGCGGCGCTGTTCGGACACGGCGGAGCGAACATCCAGGGGCTTGCCGGGGCGGGCTTCCCGGGCGCGCTGGCGCACGTGTCGGGCGACACGGTGGCGACGCTGTTCGCGCTGGGGCTGATCGAGGCAGGGGCGGTCGCCGTGCTAACGATCTCGGCCAGCACCGGCTACGCCGTCGGCGAGTGCATCGGCGCTCCCCACAGCCTCAACAACTCCGCGCGGAACGCGGTTCTGTTCTACGGCGCCAACGTCGGTGCGGCGCTGATCGCAGCGGCGATCGTGCTGATCCCGGGCGTACCGCTGCTGTCGATCGCGCTGAACGCCAACGTGCTCGCGACCGTGCTGCTGCCGGTCGCGCTGGTGTTCCTGATCATGCTGGCGCGCGATCGGGAGCTGATGGGCCAGTGGGTCAACAGCGCGGCCACCGATCGGATCGCGATCGCGATCGTCGCGTTCATCTCGCTCTGCGGCGCCGCGTACGCGATCGACTCGTTCCTCGGAGCTGTGCACCTGATCTGATGTTCCACGGCGACTATGACCCGCAGACCTACCTGGAGCACGATCAGCTGGTGGCGGACAAGCTGCGCCCGGTGCCCCGCGCCCGGCTTCGCCGCGGGGCGCGGCTCGGGCTGTGGGCGCTACGGATCTTCGCGATCGTGCTGAGCGCGATGGTGATCTACACGTTCTTCTGGCAGCTCGGCCACTGAGGCGCACCGCTACGCTGCGCTCTGCGATGCCGCTCGCCGACAGCTTTCAGCGGGTCGTCGACTCGCTCCCCGACGACTGGACCGACCTCGAGCTGGACCTGCGGATCTTCGACGAGCGCCGGTACGTCGACGTCGCGGTGCTGCTGGTGACCTGCAACGCCCAGCCGTACTCCAAGCACGACTGGCACTGGCGGCTGCTGGTCGCGCACCGCTTTGGGCACGCCGCCGCCGCCCCGGTGGTGAGCGTCGCGCTCAAGCTGCTCGACGACGCCGGGATCGAAGGCGAGCTGGCGCTTCGCGAGGTGCGGACCGGGCGCGTCGAGGTGACGCAGATGTGGGGACGCCCCGAGTCGGTGCGCCAGGAGTTCAAGAAGCTGCGGGCGCAGTAGCTGCCGTGGCACGAGTCGCCGCGTTCGTTCCGGACCTGCTGTTCGGCTCGAGCGTCGTCACCTCGCTGGCCGCCGCGGGCCACGATGTGGCGCTGGTGAGCGACCCGGGCGAGGTCGATCCCGGCGGCGCCGATCTGCTGGTGCTCGACTTGACAGCCGACGCCGAAGCGCGGATCGAAGCGGTGAAGCGGGGAGCGCTCGGTGAGCTGCCGACGCTCGCGTTCTACTCGCACGTCGAGCTCGAGGTGCGGGCGCTGGCCGAGCAGGCGGGCTTTGCGCTGGTGGTCCCGCGCTCGCGGATGGCCCGCGAGGGCGCGGCGCTGGTGGCGCGGCTAGTGGCTGAATAGCCGCGAGACATCGGGCGTCCGGGGTACCAATCCGAAGCTCCGCTCCCAGGCGGCCCAGGCGCGCAAGGCGGACTGGTCGAGCTCGCCGGGCTGGCCGTCCGGGCCTTCGAAGGTGGGCCTGAGCGCGCTCAGCTCGGCGCTCACCAACGAGGGGTCGAGGCCGGGGACCAGCCGCTCGAGCGCGGCCGCGCCCGCGCGGGGATCGGCGAGCACCGCCCGGTAGCCGGCGGTCAGCGCCGTCGTCACGGCGCCGACCAGCGCGGGCTGCTCGCGGCGGATCGCGGTGGTGGTGCACAGCACCAGCTCGGGGTAGGCGGGCGCGCCGTAGGACTCGAGCCGGAAGACGTGAAACCCGGGGCGGCGACGCTGGAGCGTGACGCCCTCGTCATTCCAGAAAGACGTGGCCGCGGCGACGCGGCCGGCGAGCAAGTCCGCGACGGCGTCGTAGCCGATCGTGACGGTGTGGACTCGCGCCGGATCGCCCCCGGCGCCGGCGACGATCGAGCGCAGCACGGCGCCGTCGCTGGGGACGCCGGTGACGCCAACGGTCCTGCCCTGGAGCTGACGGGGGTTGTGGACAGCGGGCGAGGCGATCACCGCGGCCAGGGGCCGCTCCACGATCGCCATCACCCCGACCAGCTGGGCGCCGCGCGCGGCCGCGATCGCCAGGTCGTGGATATCGAGGATCGCGAATTGGACGCGTCCGCTCTGGAGCAGCTTGATCGCGTCGGTTGAGGCACTGGGGGCGATCACCTCGAGGCGGACGCCCGCCGCGCGGTCGTAGCCCAGGGCGAGCGCCGTATAGATCCCGGCGTGGACCGCATTGGGGGCGAAGTCGAGCACGAGCGTCGCTCGCTTGGCAGCTGTGGCCCTGGTCGGGGTGGTGCTTGCGCCGCAGGCGCTCGCGACGAGCATCGTGACGAGGGCGCTGAGCACGGCGCGGCGCACGGCCGGTGAGCTTATGGCTGCTCCCTAGAATCCGCGCGGGGATGCCTCACCGGGTCACGTTCAGCCGCAATTTGACGCTGTCGCTCTCGCGGACGTGCCGCTGCTATTGCAAGTACTGCGCGTTTGCGACCCACCAGGCGCATCTGTATGCGCCTGAGGAGGTCGAGCGGATCCTCGATCGCGCGGTGAGACGCCACCAGGTCAAGGAGCTGCTGGTGCTGACCGGTGAGCGCCCCGAGGTCAACGCCGAGGTGGCGAGCCGGCTTGCAAGTTACGGGTTCGCGAGCTTCACCGAGTATGTGGCGTGGACCTGCGAGCGGGCGCTCGAACGTGGTCTGCTGCCGCACACCAACCTGGGAGTGCTCGGGATCGACGATCTGCGCGCGCTACGCGAGGTGACCGCCTCGCAGGGGCTGATGCTCGAGTCGGTCTCAGAGCGGCTGATGGCCACCGTCCATGCCGGCTCCCCGAGCAAGCATCCGGCGCGCCGGATCGAGACGATCGCCGCCGCGGGCGAGCTCCGGATCCCGTTTACGAGCGGGATCCTGGTGGGGATCGGGGAGAGCGAGGAGGAGCGCGTCGCGTCGCTCGAGCAGCTCGCCGAGCTGCACGCCGCGCACGGGCACATCCAGGAGGTGATCCTCCAGAACTTCGTTCCCCATCAGAGCTACTACGGTCGCGAGCCGGCGCAGATCGCCGATGCGGCAGCGCGCGAGTACTGGCGGACGGGCGTCGCCGACGGTCCGCAGCTCGAGGCCCCCTCATGGGCCTGCCCGGTCACCGTGCAGGAGATGAAGCGCCTGGTCGCGCAGGCGCGCAGGTTGCTGCCCGGGGTGGGGATCCAGGTGCCTCCCAACCTGTCTGACTGGTGGCTCGAGCTGGTCGGGGCGGGAGCGACGGACCTCGGTGGGCTGAGCGCCAACGGCGACCACATCTCGCCGGAGCATCCGTTTCCCTCCCCGACCCAGGTGCGCAAGCGCCTGCACGCCGAAGGCGTGGCGCTGACCGAGCGGCTGTGCGTGTACCCCGAGTACATCGACCGGGAGTGGGTCTCCCAGCCGGTGCTCGACGTGATCAAGCGGCTGTACTGGTCGTTCATCCCGCGGCGGGGCTCGGGTCGCCGGGCGGAGGTCTCGATTCCCGATCGCGCCGCCCCCCGCGCGGTGGCCAAGGCCTCGCGGGGAGAGCGGCTGAGCGCCGAGGAGCTGACCGCTCTGTTCGCCGAGCGGCGCCCGGAAGTGATCGAGGAGATGCGCTGCGCCGCGGATCAGCTGCGCCGCGAGCTGGCGGGCGAGACGGTCACGTTCGTGATCAACCGCAACATCAACATCTCCAACGTGTGCATCGTGGGGTGCGCGTTCTGCGGCTTCGGCCAGTCGCGCCGGTCGCCGGACGCCTACGAACACTCCGAGGAGGAGTTCGCGCGCCGGGTCGCGGAGGCGGTCCAGGCGGGCGCGACCGAGATCTGCATGCAGTCCGGGATCCATCCCGACTGGCGGCTCGAGGACTACGAGCGCTGGCTGCGATTCGCGCGCGAGCTGGCGCCCCAGCTGCACCTGCACGCGTATTCCCCGATGGAGGTCGCGCACATGTGCGAGATCAGCGGGCTGGCACCCCGACGCGTGTTCGAGCGGCTGCGGGAGGCGGGGCTCGGCTCGACGCCGGGGACCGCGGCCGAGGTGCTCCACGACGGGGTGCGCGAGCGGATCTCGCCGAACAAGCTCCCGGTCGCTCGCTGGGTGGAGATCATCGAGGCCTCCCACGCCGAGGGGATTCGCTCGACGGTGACCGTGATGTTCGGGCACATCGAGGAGCCATGGGAGCTCGCCGAGCACATGCGCGTCGTGCGGGAGCTCCAGGAGCGCACCGGCGGATTCACCGAGTTCGTGCCGCTGTCGTTCATCCCGTTTCACACGCTGCTGGGGCGCACCCACGGCGTACAGGAGATCTCGCGCGAGGAGAACCTGAAGCACACCGCCGCCTTCAGGCTGGCACTCGGACGCACCGTGGCCAACCTGCAGGCGAGCTGGGTGAAGATGGGACTCGATGCGGCGACCGAGGCGCTGCACTGGGGGGTCAACGACCTCGGCGGCACCTTGATGGAGGAATCGATCTCACGGATGGCCGGGAGCTACCACGGCGTCAAGCTCGAGCCACCCGACCTGGTCGCGGCCGCCCACCGGGCGGGGCGCCCGGCGGCGGAGCGGACCACGCTGTACGAGCTTCGCCGCCCGTACCCGCTGCCGGTCGCCGCGTGAGCGTCGTCCGCGGAGCTCGATCGTGACCATCTCGGATCGGCCACCGTCGCTGTTCGCCGGCGTAGAGCCGCTCGAGGTGTTCGTTGAGCTGCTGGCCGAGATCGACACCGACACCTCCTCGACCGAGTTCTACGATCGCATCTGCGAGGCGATCTGCCGTCTCACCACGATGCGCCGGGCGGCGATCTTCATGGCCGACGCGAGCCGGCGCCGCGTCCGGGCGGTGGGCGCCCACGGCACCTCGTTCTCGCAACTGGCTGCGCTGCGGCCGACGCTCGTCAACACGCCGATCGCGCAGCGCGCGCTGCTGGAGGACGCGGTGGTGGTGATCTCGGATCGGATCGAGCAGGCGGTGCCGGCCGAGTACGCCGAAGTGCTGGGGATAACCACGCTCGTGTGTACCCCGCTCAGCGCCGCGGGCCGCGCCTACGGGGTGATCTGCGCCGATCGAGGCGGCGGCAGGTTCGAGCTCTCCGACGGCGAGCGTCATCTGCTGTGGACGCTGGGCAAGACCGCCGCGCTGGTCGCGACCGCGCGCAACGCCACCCGCCAGCAGGAGCGCGCCAGACGGCTCGGGGAACGGCTGGATCTGGCGCGCGAGATCCACGAACGCGTGCTGCAACGGCTGTTCGGGGTGTCGCTCGCGCTGAGCGCGGAGAAGCCGCTCGATTCGGATGAGCGCGAGCGCTGCCGGGTGGAGATGCAGGAAGCGCTCAGCGACCTGCGCCGGGCGCTCGAGCGGCCGCTGGCGCCGCTGCCAGCCGAGACCGGGACCACGCTGGCCGCCGAGCTCGAGCGCCTCCGAGGGACGGCGGGGGCGCCGCTGAGAGTGCAGTGGCCGGCGTCGGTGACCGTGCCGGCCGATCTCGAGCCGCTCGCGCAGTCGGTGCTCGCCGAAGCGCTGCGCAACATCGCCAAGCACGCCACGCCGACGCGGATCGAGGTGGCGGTCGCGCGCGACGAGGACACGTTCACGCTCGCGATCCACAACGACGGCGTGGGTGGCGCGGGTCGGGGCGCGGGCATGGGGCTGCGGCTGGCAGCGTTCGAAGCGCTCCAGCAGGGAGGGATGGTCGAGTTCGGGGCCCCCGAGAGCGGCCGGTGGCGGGTCCGCCTGGTCGTGCCGCTCAAGCGGGAGGACGGCTGATGGGCCGCGGACTCGCCCGCCAGCGGCTCGATGACCCGCGGCTGCGGGTGCTGGTGGTCGACGACCACGACGTGGTGCACTGGGGTTTCCGGGTACTGCTCGGGGAGCAGCCCTGGGTCGAACGCTGTCTCGCGGCGCGCACGGGCGCCGAGGCGCTCGAGCTGGTGCGCACGTTCGCGCCGCACGTGGCGCTCGTGGACTTGTTCTTGGTCGGCGAATCGGGGGCCGACGTATGCGCGTCGATTCGCAAGGCCTCGCCCTCGACCCGGGTGCTGCTGATCTCGGGCGCCGGCCGGATGTCGCCGGCGGCCGCCAGAGCCGCGGGGGCGTCGGGGTTCGTGTCCAAGGACTGGGACGCGCACGAGGTGGCGAGCGCCGTGCGGATGGTGGGGCTGGGGATGACGATGTTCGCACCCAAGGCCGAGCAGCCCGCGCCGCTGCTGAGCGGGCGCGAGCGGGAGGTGCTCGACCTGATCGCCGTGGGCTCCACCAACCGGGAGATCGCCGAGCGTCTGTACCTCTCTCCGCACACCGTCAAGGAGCACACGAGCGCGCTGTACCGCAAGCTGCAGGCGCGCAACCGCGCCGAGGCGGTGCAGCGGGC
>JAFAZB010000213.1 GCA_019240015.1 Solirubrobacterales bacterium | reverse complement strand
ATCGAGCGTGTCCACGGTCTGCCCGATCGCTCGTCGAATGGTCGAAGAGCCCGCGGGCTCATTGTCACCCGGGAGGGGCCCGCCGGACGCCGTCCGAGTTACCCAGGCGATGTTTCCGGACCGCGCGAGCACAAACCTAATGATGCTCTGGCCGAGATCTGGCTGTTGAAATGAGGTCCGCTCGATGTGGAGCACCCTTCTAGTCGTGAGATCGCGTACGGTCAGCGCGCCGTTGCTCGTGTCGAGCTCGCCCGCGTCGGCTATGTAGCCGACGATGGTGCCCACAAGGCGGATCTCCCTGACGCAATCAAGGTAAGCCGCGGCGTGGCACCGGTCGACGCGAGGGGCGCTAAACGAGGCGCGTGCGAGGAGCTCCGACTTCCCACCGCCGACGGCGCAGCCATAGTAGTTGTACAGCGCCCAGTGAGGCCCTCCTTGGTAAAGCACCGCGTTCTTCCCCGTTCTGATGCCATAGATGCGGGCGACCCGGTCCGCCACCAGGGTCTGTGCGGGCCTGGGCCCGCACGACGCCTGCCCGCCGTGACCGACAGCGGTCGCGTCAGAAACAACGGCGCCGGCACTCAGAGCCCCGATGGCGAGCGATGACCCTAGCGTGAGTGCTCGTCCCATTCTGATTCTCATCGAGGCTCCTCGTCAGGTGCGTCAGGCGGGGAAGTCCGATCCGCTCGACGCGATCGCGATCGCGATCGCCCGCGCTGCGCTGCGGGAAGATATCGACTCGTTGCCGGTCGCGTTCCTGGATATAGGCGCACGAGATCTGGGTCCTGACCGACTATCGCGACCAGCTGATCAACGAGCGCATCCGCCTGGTCAACCGGCTGCGCTGGCACCTGGTGCAGATCGCGCCCGAGCTTGAAGCGCCGGCACGCCCGCAAGGCCTGATCGGACCGCGGATCGGCGCGATGGTCAGCAGGGGCCTCACCAAGCTACCTCGCAGCCCGCAAGTCCGCGTTGCCAAGGCGATCCATAAACGGATCAACGAGATCTACCGCGAGGAAGGCGAGCTGCTCGCCGAGCTCAAGGTCCTGATCGAAGCGCATTGCCGGGCGCTGCTCGCCGAGCACGGGTGCGGCACCGTGACCGCAGCGATCATCATCCGGCACACCGCCGGCGCCAAGCGCTTCCCGACGTTCGCTCGCCACGCCGGGGTGAAACCTCGCAAATAGCGGCTCGCTATTAAGGAGAGCCAGAAGCGGGACCCCGAGCCACTCAGACTCACCGTCAGCCGGCGGCGGGCTCGGGCTCGGGGAGCCCGTGACCCTCAGGCCGCGGCCCACCGCGCCCCTCGACGTTGACGCGTGGCAGCGCCGAGCCCAGCCAGTGCGGGAGCTTCCAATTGGCGTCGCCGATGAGGATCATCAACGCCGGCACGAGCACTGAGCGCACGATCAGCGCGTCGAGCAGCACGGCCGTGGCCAGGCCCACGCCGAACAGCTCGATGATCCGCTCTCCGCCCAGGATGAACGAACCGAACACCAGCACCATGATCGCCGCCGCAGCGGTGATAGTGCGGCCGGTGGCGGCCAGCCCGTGCGCCACCGCCTCGGTGTTGTCGCGCCGACGGTGCCACTCCTCATAGATACGGCTGACGAGGAAGACCTCGTAGTCCATCGACAAGCCGAAGAGGATGGGGAACATCAGCACCGGTACGAACGTCTCGATCGGCCCGACGGTGCCTCCCAGCCACCCCTTCTGGAAGATGGCGGTGATCACCCCGAAGGCGGCACCCGCCGACAGCAGATTCATGACCGCGGCGGTGAGCGGGATCACCAGGCTTCGGAACACCACCATCAAGAGCAGGAAGCTGAGGACCACGACCACGCCGATGAACAGAGGCAGCTTCGCGGACAGGATGTGGCTGAAGTCCTCGAAGATCGCCGTGGTGCCGCCGACCAGCACCGTCAGCCCGGTGCCCTTGGTCGCCGCCGGGACGACCGTGCTGCGGACCTGGCCCAGCAGGTCTGACGTGGACGCGTCCTGCGGCGAGCCCTTCGGGTAGACGCTGGCGATCGCCACCTTGGGCCGCCCGGCCTCGCCGCCGATCACGGAGACGCCGGTCGAGCCGACGACGCCGGGCGTCGAGGCCACCGCCTGCTCGGTCTTGGTGAACGTCGCGAGATCCTGATCGCTCTTGATCTGCGCCACCAGCTCGAGCGGGCCGTTGTAGCCGGGGCCAAAGCCCTTGGCCAGCAGGTCGTAGGCCTGGCGCGTGGTGGTACCGGACGGATCGGTGCCGGCGTCCGCCGAGCCGAGCCGCATCGAGAAGAACGGGATGGCGATGATGATCATGACCGCCGCCGCCACCGCGGCAAACACGGCGGGCCGCTTGCTCATCGCGTCGGTCCACCGAACCCACGCGGGCGACTCGACCCGAGTGGACAGCTTGCCCTCCTTCAGCGCCCGCCGCTCGCGACGGCGCGGGAGCCAGCGGCCCAGGATCGCCAGCAGCGCCGGCAGCAGCGTCAGCGCCGCGATGACGGTGAACGCCACCGTCACGGCGGCCGCGACCGCCACGCCGTACAGGAAGCTGACACCTAGGGCGAACATGCCGAGCATCGCAATGCAGACGATCAGCCCCGCGAACAGGACCGCCCGGCCCGAGGTGTCGATCGCCTCCACGACCGCCGTCTCACGGGTCTCGCCGCGGCCGAGCGCCTGCTTGTAGCGGGTGACGATGAACAGCGCGTAGTCGACCCCGACGCCCAGGCCGATCAGCAGCGCCAGCTCGTTGGAGAACGTGGCGATGTTGATGGCGTGCGACAGCAGGCCGAC
Organism: Solirubrobacterales bacterium; assembly: GCA_019240015.1. GTDB lineage: Bacteria > Actinomycetota > Thermoleophilia > Solirubrobacterales > Solirubrobacteraceae > Palsa-465. Next base: position 7 of record JAFAZB010000213.1, on the reverse strand, counting down.
GACCGAG
>JAFAZB010000095.1 GCA_019240015.1 Solirubrobacterales bacterium | reverse complement strand
TGGGCCATGTCTTGGGCGGCGCGGCGGCCGAGCACCAGCAGGCCGGTCTGGCCCAGCAATTCGGTCGCGGCGCGCTGGCGGTGATCGCCGTAGCGCTGGGCCTCGCCGAGCCAGTCCATCGTCCCGTCGCGGCGAGCGGCGAAGCCGTCCAGCGACATCGACATGTAGAGGATCAGCTTGCGTTGCGCCGGCTCGCTGCTCACGCATCCTCCTTCCACGCGGTGCGCGCGTGCGAGCCATCGCAGAACGGCTTGTCGGCCGAGCGGCCACAGCGGCACAGGTGGACCGGCGACCCGCGATCGGGGATCCGCCGCCCGTCGCGATCGAGGATCGTAACGTGGCCTTCGAGACGGTAGGGACCGTCGGGCAGCGCTGTGAGCTGGATCAAGGTCATGCCCTCCCTGCGTTATTGTGCACCGATCGGTGCACAATACAGTACGCTCGAAATCGAGCGTACTTCGCGCTCGCGGACCCGACACGTCGGGCCGTGGCTCAGCCGCGGAGGTGTTGCTCCAATCGATCGAACGCGTTCGGGACGCCGCGGGCGTGCTCGGCGCGCAGGTCGGCGGTCGGGAGGCCGCGCTGGATCATCGTCATCAAGGTGCCGCCGTCGGCGGCCTTGAACAAGAACTCGGTCTCGAAGCGCAGGGTCGTGCCGTCCAGTCGCGTTTCGGTGGTTGAGAGCAAGATGCGTCGCGGGTGATCGATGACCTCGAACACGTGGCGGTGTCGGTAGAGCTGCTCGGGTGACGGGCCGAAGTCGATCGTCCAGGCGCCGCCGATGCGGAGATCGCTATCGGACCGCACGACCCACCCTGTGTCGTCGTGGCCGTAGAACGCGACCTGGCCGTCGCCGCTGGTGAAGGCGTCGAAGACCACGTCGGGGGCCGCCGCGATGACCCGCTCGTAAGTGAGGTCGTCGGTCATCGCTCGCGGTCCTCGACGTAGGAGGCGAACCGGTCGAGGCGCTGCTCCCAGCTGCGCCGGTGCTGCTCGATCCATCGCGCCGCGTCCTCGAGCTGAGCGGGGCCGAGCCGGCACTCGCGGGCGCGCCCGACCTTCTCCGTCACGACGAGATCGACGTCCTCGAGGATCGCGACATGCTTCTTGACGCCGTTGAGCGTCAGGCCGAACGGCCCGGCGAGCTGACTCAGCGTCGCCGGGGCTCGGGAGAGTCGCTCGAGGATCTCACGCCGCGTCGGATCCGACAGCGCAAAGAACGTCCGATCAAGTGGTTCGTTATAGTGCACCGAACGGTTCACTATACAAGCGATGAGGACGGGGCTACCCCGACCTCCACGTCACGACCCAAGGCCCGTCACCGTCCGACGCACGCTCCGTCGCCCGAGCGAGGGTCGGCGGCGCCGCAGAACAGTCCCTCGTCGGTGACCCGAATCAGCTGCGCTTGGCCGAACGCCTGATCCCCCGGTGGAGCCTCGGCAATCTGATAGCCGCGGCGCAGGAGCCCGTCCTTCCACGTCGCTGGGGCGCCCTGCTCCAACTTGACGATCGGCGGCTCATCGAGCTCCCAGACGTGAAACCCGGTCAGACGCTCGCGAGCGAGGACCCATCGCGGAGCCCGGAGTGCATCCCCGGGCTCCTCGCCGTGGAGCAGTACTCGCGCCATCAGTTGCAGCAGGACCTGCGGCTGCGCGTCGGCGCCCATCGTGCCCAGCACGGTGTCGAGCGCGTGCTGCTCGTCGGTGAGGACCAGCGGCGTGAGCGTGTGCGGGGGACGCCGCCCCGGCCCGTACTCGGCTGGGTGACCGGCTTGCAACGAGAAGCCGATGCCTCGATTGTGAAGAAAGATGCCGTGCTCGGGGAGAACCAGGTGTGAGCCGAAGTCGGCGCCGTTGGACATGATCAGCGACACGCCGCTGCGATCACCATCGACGGTGCACACGCAAGTCGTGCCGCCGCCTCCGTAGGCATCGGCCAGGTCGATACTCGCCTGGTCCCGCACCGCGGCGGCGCGGGGGCCAAGCCTTGCCTCTGAGATCAGCTGCTCTCCGTCGGCGCCCTCGTGCAACACCGCCACCCGATCGAAGGCCGCCTGCCGCGCCGCCTCGACGAGGAGAAACGCCCACCGTTCATCGGCGGGATCCTCTGGCACCGCGACAGCATGCGCGATCCAGGCACCGGCCAGGGCGAGATAGCCCTGGGAATTCGGGGGGGCGGTCCAGAGGCGGTGGCCGAACGCCGCGATGCTCAGCCCCTCACTCCAGTCCGCGTTGGCCCGGACGAGATCGCCTTCGGTGAACTCCCCGCCCCCCACCGCCAGCAGCTCCCGCCCAACGGCGCCTTCGTAGAAGCCGGCCCGCCCAGACTCGGCGATCGCGGCGATCGCGCGGGCGACGCCCGGCAACCGCAGCCGACGACCTCGCACCAATGGATCAGGCTGCCCAAATGCCCGCCGCCGCGCCGCTTCACCCAGGGCGCTCGACTGGTCGGCCAGCGTGGGCGAGACCGGGAAGCCGTCTGCGGCCAGACGGTGCGCGGACGCCAGGACCTCCGAGACCTCGAGCGATCCATAGCGCTCATGCAGCGCCAGCAAGCCATCCACGCACCCCGGCACCGTCACGGCGCGTACGTCGTGCTGGAAGGGCATGCCGGCCATCCCTGCCGCGCGCAACCGGTCGGGGTCGGCACCCGCGCCCGCGCGCCCTGAGGCGTTCAGGGCCTCCGGCGGCGCGCCTGAACGGGCTATGACCGCGAACAGGTCACCGCCCAATCCGCACATGTGAGGGGAGGTCACGGCCATTACCGCGCCGGCGGCAATCGCGGCGTCAACGGCGTTGCCGCCACGCTCGAGCATCGCCAATCCCGCAGCGGAGGCAAGGTGGTTGGCGGCGGCTACCGCGCCGCCCGCGGCGCATCGGGTGAGCATGGTTAGCGCGGCGTCATCACTACGCGCCTCGCGGTACTGCCAACCAACGTCACGAGCGAAGCCGTGGAGGCCCCTTCATCGGGTTACTCGTCATCCGCGGACAGATAGATTCTGTAGGTGCTCGTAACGTATCCCACAGGTGGTGGCGGTGCCCGCGCGGGGGCGGATCGCGCTCAGCGCGGGAGGGCCGCGGGCGGGCGGCCCCGGGACCCGAGCCTCGAGGGCCGGATCCTCGCCGCCGCGGAGCAGCGGCTGCGTGAGCACGGATACGCGGGCATGTCGATCGAGGCCGTCGCGTCGGCGGCGGGCACGAGCGTGCCGAGCGTGCGCCGGCGCTATCGCGATCGGCCGGCGCTTGCCGCCGCGGTGATCGATGCGTGGCGGGTCGAGCCGCTTCCGGAAGCGGGCGGCCCGGCTCGCCAGCGCGCGCTCGCGATCCTGGAGAACTTCCGCCGCAACCTGAGCTTGGGCGATTCGATGCCGCTGCTGGGGACGCTGCTCGCCGAGGAGGGTCGCCACCCGGAGCTGATCGAGCGCTTTCGAGCCCGCCTTGTGAAGCCACGGCGTGCGATGCTCGCCGAGGCGATCGCGGAGGGCGTCGCGGCTGGAGCGCTCTCGCCGGAGACCGAGGTCGACGCGCTGGCCAACATGCTGATCGGCTCCTTCTATGCGCGCCACGTAGCGCGCGGCGTGATCCCGCGCGACTGGGCGCGACGCGTTCTCGGCCAGGTGTGGCCCGTGGCCAAGCAAGACCGATGACCCTTCTGACCCGTTACGATACGATCGTCCTACCAAACTGAACCTCGGTGATTTGGAGGGCATAGATGAGTTCACCAGTGATCCCCGCCGGCGGCGTGATCCGTGTATCGCACGCAACCTTCGAGCCTGGACGGTTCGCCGAGGTCGAACAGATGCTGCGCAACACCTCGACGTACCTCTCGCCGGCGATCAAGCGACTCGAGGGCCTGCTCGGCTATTACGCGGGCGCATCGCCTGAGGGCTCGGTGGTCGCAGTCAGCCTGTGGGACAGCGACGCCCACGCCAGCGAGATGGCAAACCTCAAAGAGATGACCGTCGAGGCGCGCGGAGAGGCCGAGGCTGTCGGGGTGAGCGCTCCGGCGATCGTCAACCACGCGCTCGTCTGGCAGATCTGAGCGGTCTCGACGGGAGGATCCGGCCGCGGGCGCGCGCGCCGGCGGAGGCTTCGCCTCGCGCCTGCCGCCGTCCATCGTGAAGGGCCAGGTTTCCGCCGAAACTGGCGCCCTCGGATGGTTCCCGCTTGACTCCGCGGCGGCGCGACGTTATTTTGGCGGCCGTCAGATCATTGTCACGTCTTCTCCGGAGGCAGGCCGGCGAAGTGGCTGGCGGACGTTTCCGGTCCGGCAGGGAGGTTGAGATGGCAGGGAAGGTGCAGTGGAAGCGTTCACGGATGCCGATGCGGCTGGTCGTGTGTTTGACCGCGGTCGCGTTGGCTGCGTGCTGGGTCTA
>JAFAZB010000003.1 GCA_019240015.1 Solirubrobacterales bacterium | reverse complement strand
GCTTGGGGCCGTGCGCGGGCTTGGACTTGCGCGTGTTGTGCTTGCTCGTCGGCTGGGAGCTAGCCGGCGACGAGCCGCCGGGCAGGCCGCTGCCGCCGCTGCTCGCGGCGAGCGCCGGGGGGGCTAGCGTGAGCGGTGCCGCGATCGCGAGCGCGCGAGCGACGCGAATCACGGCCCCGAACCTGGGATGCGACAACCAAACCCTTTCTCTCTCCGGCGCCTACGGGGTTAGCTGTCGGGCTCGCGCTGAAAGAGTTGCGCTACGCCGGTGCTCCGGCGATTCGCCCCGGGGGCCGTAGCCCCAAATCGGGTTCCCCGCTCGCCGTGACACCTGGCGCCACGGCAACTCGGCTGGGTGCTTATTCGGCCGCGCAGCCTACCGAGTTTGCAGGAACTTTGCCAGACTGGACAAGTAGGCAGGGAAACCGATATTGGCGCCGACGCTACGCTGCAAAAGTGGCCTTCGAGTACACCGCCCAGCAGCTCGCCGAGCTCTTGGAACGCGGCACGGTGCAGTTGGTCGACGTGCGCACCCCGGTCGAGCACGAGGCCGGGCGGATCGGGGGCGACAGGCACGTCCCGCTGGCTGCGCTCGCTTCCGAGGCGCAGACGATCGACCGTGCACGCCCGGTGGTGTTCTACTGCCGAAGCGGCAGCCGTTCGGCGATGGCCACCGAGGCCTTCCGGAGCGCCGGATTTGACGCCTACAACCTGACCGGCGGGCTGCTCGACTGGCAGGCGGCGGGCTTGCCGCTCGAGCCGGCGGACGGTTACGTGGCGGATAGCTGAGCCGCGGCGGCTCAGCGCCGCCACTTGATCGAGCAGCCGACCGGCTCGGTCTCGGGCTGTGCCGGCTGAGTGCCGGCGAGCACCGCGTCGAGCGCTTCGCGGAGCCATTGGCCGTTTTGCGAGGGGTCGTCGTAATCGGCGTCGGGCGCGCCGCGGTACTGCAGGCGCCGCTGAGCATCGAGCACGAACACGTCGGGCGTCGTGCGGGCGCCGTAGGCGCGGGCGACCTCCTGCGTGGCGTCGTGGAGGTAGGGCATCGGCCAGTCCTCGCGGCCTACGCGCTGGCGCATCGCCTCGTATGAGTCGACCGGGTAGCGCTCGGAGTCGTTTGCGTTGATCGCGAGGAAGCGAACCCCGCGGGGTCCGTAGTCGCGCGCCGCCTGCGCAATCCGCTCGTGCCAGGCGAGCGCATATGGGCAGTGGTTGCACGTGAACACGACCACGGTGGCTGCGTCGCCGTCGGGCGACCAACCTGTCCCGCTGGTATCGGGCAACTCGAAGCTCGGCGCGGTCTCCCCAATCGCGGGCGTCATTCGCTTCCCTCCGTTCGTTGCGCGGCTCGGCGCAGCGCCTCGCGCAGGTCATCTGGATCGGGAACGGGCGAGATCCTGCCGTCCCGCCGGCGGAACACCCGGCACACCAATCCCACCGGCTCCTCGGGCCCGCCGGCCCAGGGACCGCCGTCGCGCACGAAATCCACGCCGTCGATCAGGATCGTCGGCGAGCCGTGGAATCCCGCCTCGCGCGCCTGCTCCTCGTCGCGCACCTCGCGCATCCTCACCTCCGTGTCCTTCAGCCCGACATCGGCGAGCGCCTCGCGCAGCTCCGCCAGCGCGCGCTCGGTAGAGGGGCAGCCGGCCCACCAGCGCAGCTCGATCTCGGGAGTCCGCACCCGCCCTCGCGCGCGATCAGGCGACCGACCAGGTGTCCCCGGCGCTCAGCAGATCCGCGAGCTGCTCCTCGGAGGCCGGCTCGCTGCCGTCGCGCCGGCCATACACGGACCGCTCGACGTCCCGGAAGATCCCGATCGGCGTCGGTCCAGCGGGATCCTCGGACAATTTCGCGAGCGAGAAAGCGAGACCGCAGTCCGCGCGGTGAGGATCGTGGACGATCAGCCCCTCGACGCCGACGTCGTCCACGTTCACGATCCGCAGCCGGCCGTCGGCGCAACCAGCCACGCCGAGCTCGTCGTCCGCCCCAAACCTGATCGGCTCGCCATCCCGGAGGCGAATCTGGTTGGCGTCCTTGACCTCCTTCTCGGTCAGCGCCGCGAACGCCCCGTCGTTGAACACAGGGCAGTTCTGGTAGATCTCGATCAGCGCCGCGCCCTCGTGTTGCGCAGCGGCGCGCAGGACCTCGGTCAGGTGGTGGCGGTCGCGGTCGATCGTGCGCGCCACGAACGTCGCGTCCGCTCCGAGCGCGAGCGCGATCGGGTTGAAGGGGTGATCCGAGACGCCGAACGGGGTCGACTTGGTGATCTTCCCGAGCTCGGAAGTGGGCGACGCCTGTCCTTTGGTCAGCCCGTAGATCTGGTTGTTGAACAGCAGGATCTTGACC
>JAFAZB010000498.1 GCA_019240015.1 Solirubrobacterales bacterium | reverse complement strand
CGACCAGCCGGTGAGCGATCCCACCTCCGGCTTCCGTCTCTACAACCGTCGAGCGATCGCCTTGTTCGCGCGCGACTATCCGCACGATTATCCCGAGGTGGAGGCGGTCCTGATGCTGCACGCCCACCGGCTGCGGATGGCCGAGGTCCCGGTGCAGATGCACCCGCGCGGCGGGGGCCGCTCATCGATCACCAAAGCGCGCTCGGCCTACTACATGATCAAGGTCTCGCTAGCCCTGCTGGTGGGGCTGATGCGACGCCGCCGCGTGATCGAGCCAGGGGAGCCGGCGCCGGTGTCGGCAAGCCGAGGAGTCTGATGATTGATTCGAAATTGTTCGATCCGGATGCGTCCGGGATAACGTCGCGGATGCGCCCCGGCCGCTCGGCTCGCGTAGCGCCGCTACGCGTCGCCTCCCATCCGCGGCGCCCCGCTCGTTCCCCGAACGCCCCGACCTCCACCAATTTCGGATCAATCATCTGATGCACACCCGGGTCCAGATCGCCTCGATCGTGTTCGCGTTGCTGGTGTTCGCGGCCGTGTTCGAGCTCGTCCGTCGCCGCTACCTGCGCGAGCGCTACGCGATCCTGTGGCTGGGCGCAGCCCTGGTGCTGCTGGTGCTGGCGGTGTGGAAGAACCTCCTGACCACCGTCTCCAAGGCGATCGGGATCTACTACCCCCCCAACGCGTTCTTCGTGATCGCGTTCGCGTTCCTGCTGCTGCTGCTGCTGCACTTCTCGGCGGTGGTCTCACGCCTCGCCGACGAGACACGAGTGCTGGCCCAGCGGCTCGCGCTGCAGGAGGAGCACAGCCGCCAGCAGCCCGCCGACGCACGAGCCGACGAGACGCCGGTAGCGGGCGGCGATCCGGAGCCCTTGGCGGGCGGCGATCCGGAGCCCTTGGCGAGCGGCGATCGGGAGCCGGGGCAGCTCGCGGCGCGCGGCTGGTCCCCCCGGCGCTCGAGCGGTTGACAGCGCGACCGGGCCCCGGAGCGCCGGTGCAGCCGCCGACCCCCGCTCGTCGAGGGCGGCTGGGATTCGCGCTCAGCATCGTCGGCCCGGCGGCGATTCTCGCGCTGCTGGCTTACCTGCTGGCCAGCCACGGCCACGGGATCGCGACGGCCGCCAGCCGCACGAGCTTCGGGCAGCTCGTGCTGGTCACGGGCCTGGCACTGATCACGCTGCTGGCACGGACCGAGGCGGTGGTCTCATGCCTGGCCGCGATGGGCGGACGGCCGCGCCGGCGGGACATCCACGCCGCCAACTCGCTCACGTTCCTCGCCAGCACGATCAACCACTACGTGTCGAGCATCGTCCGGGCGGCGCTGATCCGCCGGATCGACCCCCAGCGGGCCCCCACGATCCCGCAGATGATCATGGTCGACGCCGCGACCAGCCTGATCGAGGCGCTGCTGGTGGCGATCCTGATCGTGGCCAGTGCCAGCGCGCTGAAGATCACGTGGTGGCTGGCGGCGCTGGTGCTGGCGGCCGGGGTCGGCGGACTGGCGCTCGCGCTGGCGATGCGCCGCAGGTTCGGTCGCTACCAGCTGTTTCGGGGGCTGGACGTGCTCGCCCACTCTCGCCAGCGCTCGCGGGTCGCAGGGCTGATGCTGATCGTGATCTGCTGCCAAGTGCTCCGCACGCTGATCGTGCTCCGGGCGGTCGGCCTGCATCCGTCGCTGCTTCAGGCGGTAGCCACGTTCGTCGCGGCCGGCGTCCTCTCGAGCCTGTTCGCCGGACCGGGCGCGGGCACCGCCGGCGGGCCGCTGATCGTGTTCGGACACCGAAGCCTGGCTGCTTCCGCCGCCGCGGGGCTGGTGCTCTCGATCACGGCGCTGCTCGCGGGGATCTTCTATTCGCTGCTCGGCGGCCCGGTCTTCCTGTGGCGTCTGCGGCAGGCGATCAGGTCACCGACCCGGCGCGCGATCACGTGAGCGAGCCGCGCTGCCTGGCCTGCCACGGCCCGCTCGCGGAGCGGCCCGCGTTGACCGGCCGCGACCGGATGCACGGGATCCCGGGATCCTGGCCGGTCCACGCCTGCCTGCGTTGCGGCTCGGGCACCACGCTGCCGCAGGTCACAGAAGCTCAGCTGGCCGGCTTCTACCCCCAGGATTACGCCCCGTTCGAGGTGCCCACGGGCCCGCTGGCCACGGCGATGCGGATCATGCAGCGCGCGCGGGATCGCCGCTTCCCGCTCGTGACGCTGGCCGGCTCCGGCCACGTGGGGGGCCTCGGGAGAACGCTGCTCGACGTCGGCTGCGGCCGCGGCGACCTCGCGGCGTCGTGGATCGACGCGGGGTGGCGGGTGGTCGGGATCGAGCCGTCCCCCGCGGCCGCCGCGGTCGCCCGCCGACGCGGGGCCGAGGTGCGGGAGGGGACGTTGTCGACCGTCGAGCTGGAGCCCGAATCGGTCGACGCGGCCGTGTTTCGCCACTCGCTCGAGCACGTGGTCGACCCCCAGCGGGACCTGCGCCGGGCGCTCGCGGCGCTGCGTCCCGGCGGCAGACTGGCGCTGATCGTCCCGAACTGGGACTCGTGGCAGCGGCGGGCCTTCGGCGAGTACTGGTTCCCGCTCGAGCTCCCCCGCCACCGCACCCACTTCAGCGAGCAGGGGCTGCGCATCGCGCTGAGCGCCGCCGGCTTTCAGGAGATCGAGATCCGTCCCACGACGCCCCTGATCACCACCGCGTGGAGCCTCCAGTTCCGGCTGTTCGATCGGCTGCTGACGAGCGCCGGGGGGGCGCTCCTGGCGGGTTATGCGATCTCGATCCCGCTGGGCCTCCTGACGCGCGGGCTCGACGTCGCGCTGCGAAGCGGCGACGTTCTGCACGCGGCGGCGGTGCGACCGGGGCGTTAGCGGCCGGCGGCGTTCGCGCGGCGCGGCGCGGCGTTCGCGCGGCGCGGCGCGGCGTTCGCGCTCACAACCCCGCGAGGATCGCCCGCAGCCCGTCGTGCAGCCGCACCTCCGCCTCCCAGCCGAGCTCGCGCTTCGCGCGGCCCACATCGAGGCAGCTGCGGCGCACCTCTCCCGGACGCTCGGGCGCGAGCCGGGGCGCTTGCGGTTGCCTGCGGTCGCCCACCTCCGCCAGCGCCTGAACCAGGTCCAGCACCGAGGTCTCGCTGCCCGTGGCGATGTTGACCGGACCCGTCAGCTCGGACCGCGCCGCGAGCAGGTTCGCTCGCACCACGTCGCTCACGTCAACCCAGTCGCGGGTCTGGCGGCCATCGCCGAACACGGTCGGGGTCGTGCCTTCGATCAGGTGCCCGCAGAAGATCGCCACTACCCCGGCCTCGCCGTGGACGTCCTGTCGCGGGCCGTAGACGTTGCCGTACCGCAGCGAGATCGTCGCGAGGCCGTGCAAGCGGGTGTACAGCTCGCAGTAGCCCTCCGCGGCGTACTTGGCCTGGCCGTACGGCGCGAGCGGACGGATCGGGTGATCCTCCGGCGTCGGCAGCAGCTCGGCATCCCCGTAGAGGCCGCCGCCGGTCGAGCTGTACACGACTCGCTCGGCGCCCGCGCGCCGCGCCGCCTCCAGCACGGCGATCGTGCCGAGCACGTTGGCGGTCGCATCCCCTGCCGGCTGCTCGACCGAGTAGCGCACGTCGATCTGCGCCGCGAGATGAAACACGAGCTGCGGTCGCGCCCCCTCGATCACCCCCAGCGTGCGTTCGTCACGGATATCGGCCACGTGCAAGATGGCGCCGCCCGCGATCGCCTGCTCCAGGTTCGAGCGCTTGCCGGTCGACAGGTTGTCGATCACCGTGACTCGGTCGCCACGCGCGATCAGCGCGTCGACCAGATTCGAGCCGATGAAGCCCGCCCCGCCTGTGACAACGCAATCCATGCCGGCTGGAGCTTACGGCCGCGGGAGCGCGGCACTGGTGCGTGCACCGGGATTGCGCGAGCCCGAACAGTCAAAATCTCCCACTCCTCGTCGCTCTCGCGTGGGTCTGGCGTCTAACGCTCGGCTCAGCATGATTACTTCCCACACCCCTGCGCGGGGGGCGACCAGTGCGCACTTTTGATGGTCGCGCCCCCGGGCGGGGGGCGGCCCCGGGCGGGCGGGGCCGCGGGGTGGCGGGCGGCGC
>JAFAZB010000368.1 GCA_019240015.1 Solirubrobacterales bacterium | reverse complement strand
CGGGGCGTCTGGCGCTGGGAGCGATCTCACTGTCACTGCTGGCTTACGCCCTCTGGAAGCTCACGCAAGCCGTGCTCGGGCGCGGACCTGAGGGCGGTGGCGGCACCAGCGCCAGGCAGCGTCTCGCCAACCTGGGCGGCGGGCTCGTGTACCTGGCGTTCTTCGGCGTCTCGATCGCGGTGCTGACCGGCGGAGTGGGGAATGGTTCAGCTCAACCCCGCGTCACCGCGCGAGAGGTGCTGGGGTTGCCCGGAGGCGAGGTGCTGCTCGGGATCGCCGGCGCCGCGCTGCTGCTGATCAGCGTCTACCAGACCTACGACGCCGTCAGCGGCAACTTCGCGCGCGAGAACAAAGTCGAGCAGATGAGCCTGGCCCGGTGGCGCGGGTTCATGCTCGTGGGGCGGATCGGCTTGATCGTGCGGGCCCTGGTCTTCGCCTTGGTGGCTTACTTTCTGCTGCGCGCGGCCGCCGAGCTGAAAGCCGGCAACGTCGTCGGCGTCGATGGCGCCCTCGCACGTTTGAACCAGCAGCCCTTGGGCTCTGGGCTACTGGCATGCGTGGCCGCCGGGCTGCTCATGTTCGCGACGTTTTCGCTGCTGGAGGCGCGCTACCGGCGGCTGTAGGCAACGCGCCGTCTATTCGACGGCCATCACCACGACCGTGGCGTCGTCCTCGAGCGGCTCGCGCCAGCATTCGGTGACCGCCTGCTGGATCGCCATCACCGTCGAGGGCGCGGTGGGGTTCTCCGCACGCTCCAGCGCCTGCTTGATTCCTTCCACGCCGAAGGTTCCCCCGCCCTCCATCTTGCGCTCGACGATTCCGTCGGTCACGAGAATCAGCCGCTCGCCTGAGCGCAGCTGGCGGTCGCTCAGCTTGAACTTCAGCCCCTGCTCGCCTGCGCCAAGCGCCGGGTGCTGTGATCCTCCGAGCTCCGCGAGGTTGCCGTCGGGGTCCACGAGGAAGCACGGCGGGTGCCCGCAGTTGGCCCATGTGAGCGTGGCGGTGGCAGCTCGCCAGCGCGCCAGCAGGGCCGTGACGTAGAAGTCCTCGTTGTCCAGATGCCGAACCGTCTCATCGACGGCGGTGAGCGCACCCTCCAGGTCTCCTCCGCTGCGTCGCGCGGACCGGAGCGCGCCGAGTGCCGCTGCGCCGAGGCCAGCGGCCGTGGGTCCGGTGCCGGCGGCATCGGCGATCGCCAGCCAGGCACCATCGCGGTTCTCCACGAAATCGAACCAGTCCCCACCGACCTCGTAGCTCGGCAGCAGGGCTCCAGCCAACTGAGCGCCCGCGATCCGCGCGATCCGCGGCGGGAACAGGTGCTGCTGCACCTCGGCCGCGGGGGTCGTGGGCTTGCGGCGCCTCGCGGCCTCGACGTAGTCGGTGTAGTCGTTGGCCAGCTCGAGCGCGGCTGCGCCCTGCTTGGCGATGTCCGCGAGCTCACCCAGCGGCGTGCCCACACAGAGCAGCAGCCCGGTGACCCGTCCACGGAGCCACAGTGGCTCGGTCACGCAGCCGGGCAGCTGCCGTTGCAGTCGCTCGTGGAACTCGAGCAGGCCCTCGGGGACGATCTCGGGTCCCAGCGCCGGGGCCCCGCGGAGCTCATCGGGGAACTCCTCGGAGCCAGCCAGGCGAAGCAGTCGCGACCCGTCGATGTCCGCGACGTAGAGCGCGACCGCGACGCCCGCGACGCGACGTGCCTCCGCCACGAGCTGGTCGGCGACGAGATGGGGAGGGACCTCGTCGAGAACGCGAGTGACCTCCAGGGTCATCGGCGACTCGCGGCCCAGCTGGCCGGGTGCGCGAAATGGCATCGTGGCCACTCGCCCGCTCACCGCGGAAGGCCCACCCGAGTCGCCGCTCTCGAGGTCCGCGAGCGCGCGCTCGAGCGCCCGGCGAGTCGCGAAGTGGCGATACAGGGTCGATCGTCCGACCTTCGCCGCGGCGGCCAGCTCGGCCATCGTCACGTGGCGATCGCCGATCAGCATGCGGGCCGCTTGAAGAATGCGCTGGCGACTGGCCAGCGCGTCAGAGCGGATCACGGGCGGTTCGCCGTGCTCGTCTGGGCTCTGATCGGATGCGGGTGAGAGGTCAGCCATCGCGTTCCCTTGTAGCAGCTTGGGATATGCCGTCCGACCGCTGAGGGGCCTCGGGCGTACCGGAACAATTGTCTCGCTTTGTCCGGGTTTAGTTGTCAGCGGACCGGGAAACTCCAGTCCGAGGTCCCAATTGGAGGGAGCACGATGCCCGACTTAATGGAGACGCGCGATCAGGCCGCCGCGGAGGCGTCGATCGCGGAGCTTGTCAAGCAACTCTCGGAGCAGACGAGCCGCCTGGCGCGCCAGGAGATCGAGCTCGCGAAGGCAGAGCTCGCCGTAAAAGGCAAACGGGCGGGCCTCGGCGCCGGCATGTTTGGTGGCGCCGGCATCTTCGGCTTCTACGCCGTAGGTGCGCTGACCGCGACGGGGATCCTGGCGCTCGCGACGGCGATCGCCGCGTGGCTCGCCGCGCTGATCGTGACGGTCGTACTCGGCGCGATCGCAGCCGGCTTGGCGCTACAGGGCAAGACCAAGCTTCAGCAGGCCACACCCCCGGTTCCAGAGCAGGCCACCGAGAGCGTGAAGGAGGACGTGCAATGGGCGAAGACCCAAGCGCAGAGAGCACGGCAGTGACCGAGAGCCGAGACCCCGAACAGATTCGGGAGGAGATCGAGTCCACCAGACAAGAGCTCGGCGACACGGTCGCCGCCCTGTCGGCCAAGGCCGACGTCAAGGCGCAGGCCAAGCAGAGGATCGAGGACACCAAGGCAACGGTCGCGCAAAAGAAGGAGCAGTTGCTCGGCAAGGCCAGGGAGGCGTCTCCCCAGAGCGCCGCCACGGTCGCCGCCCGCGCGTCGGACCAAGCCCGTCAGAACCCCCTGCCCCTAGCCGCCGCCGGGGCGTTCGCGTTCGGCTTTCTCGCCGGCCGCGCCAGCAGGCGATAGCGGGGAGGGGAGATGGCCAACGGGACGGAGCATCGTGACGAGGAGCGGGACTCAGCCGAGGCCCGCGCGCCGGAGAAACCGAGCCGATTGCGGGCGCGATCCTGGTTTGGGGTCCTCACCCGAACCGTGAGGGAGTTCCGGGCGGACAACGTCACCGACTGGGCGGCGGCGCTGACCTACTACGGGGTACTGGCGATCTTTCCGGCGATCATCGCATTGGTCTCGATCCTGGGCGTGATCGGACGCTCGGCGACCCAGCCGCTGATCACCAACCTCGGAAAGCTCGCGCCGGGATCCGTCCACCAGATCCTCACCAGCGCGATCACCAACCTCCAGCACAGCCGCGGGACCGCGGGCGTTTTGTTCATCGTTGGGATCGCGGCTGCGATCTG
>JAFAZB010000332.1 GCA_019240015.1 Solirubrobacterales bacterium | reverse complement strand
GACTTCGGGGTGCGGCAAGATCAGGAACCGCTCCTCCCGGATCCCGGCCACCGCTACGTCGGCGATCTCGCCCGGCTCGAGCACCCCGCCCGCCAGCAGCGGCCCCGCCCCGACCGGGTCCTCGAGGGCGCGCTCCAGCATCGGCGTACGGACGGCTTGGGGACACAGACACGACACCTTGATGCCGGCGTCGGCGTAGTTGATCGCCAGCCACTCGGCGACCGCCACCGCGGCGTGCTTGGTGGCGGAGTAGGCCAGCGCCGAGACCTGGGTGAGCAGCCCGGCGGCCGAGGCGGTGCTGAACAGATAGCCCTCGCCGCGGGCCACCATCTCGGGCAGCAACGCGCGCGCCGCCCATACGTGGGCCATCACGTTGACATCCCAGGTTCGCTGCCACTCCCGATCCGGCGCCTCGGGGCCTCCAGCCGGGCCCGGGACGCCGGCGTTTGAGCAGAACAGGTCGATCGGACCGTTCGCGTCGCGGGCCCGCCTGACGAGCGCCTGCAGCGCTCGCTCCTGCCCCACGTCGGCGCTGACCGCCAGGCCGCCGAGCTCCTCGGCCAGCGAGCTGACCGCCTCCAGCTCGAGGTCCGCCACTACTACCGCCCGAGGGCGCTCGGACGCGATCCTCCGGGCCAGCGCCTGTCCGATGCCGCTGCCAGCCCCGGTGATCACCACGTGTCGGCCGGCAAGCTCCATCTCCTCCGACCGTAGTCGAACCTGAAGCCAATTTCAACTTGCTGGTAGACTGAGGCAGTGGCGCTTCCCTCCCAGACCGGTCGCGCGCCCTCCAGCGCCCGGGGAGCGCGCACCCGCCAGGCGCTCGTGCAAGCGGCCCGGCGGGTGTTCGAACGGGATGGCTTTCTCGGCGCCCGGATCACGGACATCACCGCCGAGGCGGGGGTGGCGGCGGGCTCTTTCTACACGTATTTCAGAAGCAAGGAGGAAGCCTTCGCCGCGGTGATCGAGCAACTCAGCGAGGAGATGCTCCACCCGCGGATCCGCGAGTTGGCCGACAAGGACGATCCGGCGAGCGTGATCGGCAGAGCCAACCGTGCCTACCTCGCCGCCTACCGGCGCAATGCGAAGCTGATGGCGCTGATGGAACAGGTGGCCCAGGTCGACGAGAGCTTCCGCGAGCTACGGCTGCGCCGCGCGCGGGCATTCGGCCGGCGCAACGGGCAGGCGATCAGGCGCCTACAGCGACGAGGGCTGGCCGACCCCGCCCTCGATCCACTGCTGGCTGCGCACGCGATGGGCGCGATGGTGAGCCGCATGGCATATCTCAGATACGTCCAGGGCTTCGGCACCGCGTCGGCCGAATCGCTGGCGCAGACGCTCACGCGGCTATGGGTCAATGCACTCGGGATAGGAGGAGCGCAGCGATGAACCTGGACCTGACCGACCGATGCAAGCAGCTTCGCGCGCGGCTGCTCGAGTTCATGGACGAGCGCGTCTACCCCGCTGAGAGCGTGTATCGGGAGCAGCTCGAGCGCGCGGGCGATCCCCACTCCCACCCCCCGGTGATGGAGGAGCTCAAGGCGGAGGCCCGCAGCCGAGGGTTGTGGAACCTGTTCCATCCCCATAGCGACTGGGGGCCGGGGCTGAGCAACTGCGAATACGCGCCACTCGCGGAGATCATGGGCCGGAGCCACATCGCCGCGGAAGCCTGCAACTGCGCGGCGCCCGACACCGGCAACATGGAGGTCCTGACCCTGTTCGGCTCGGCGGAGCAGCAGGAGCGCTGGCTGCGTCCATTGCTCGAGGGAGAGATTCGCTCGGCGTTTGCGATGACCGAGCCGGCGGTTGCCAGCTCGGACGCGACGAACATCGAGCTTCGAATCGAGCGCGACGGCAACGAGTACGTGCTCAACGGCCGCAAGTGGTGGATCTCGGGCGCGGTCAGGGAGCGCTGCAAGATCATGATCGTGATGGGCAAGACCAATCCCGAAGGCCCGCCCTACCGCCAGCAGTCGATGATCCTCGTCCCCCGCGAGACGCCCGGGGTGACCGTCGTGCGCAACCTTCCGGTGTTCGGCTATATCGACCAGGAAGGTCACGCGGAACTGCTGTTCGAGGATGTCCGGGTGCCGGCCACGAACCTGATCGCCAGCGAGGGCGACGGCTTCCTGATCTCCCAGGCGCGCCTGGGGCCGGGGCGCATCCACCATTGCATGCGCGCGATCGGCGCGGCCGAGCGGGCGCTCGAGATGATGTGCAGGCGGGCCGGCGCCAGGGTCACATTCGGTCAGGCGATCAGCCAGCGCGCCAACGTCCAGGACTGGATCGCGGAGTCGCGGATCGAGATCGAGATGGCCCGGTTGCTGACGATGAAGGCCGCCTGGCTGATGGACACGGTCGGCAACAAGCACGCCCGCACCGAGATCGCGGCGATCAAGGTCGCCGCCCCGAACGTAGCGTTGCGGGTGGTCGATCGTGCGATCCAGGTGCACGGCGGCGGCGGCGTTTGCGACGACTACCCGCTCGCGATGATGTATGCCCACTTGCGGACGCTGCGGCTGGCGGACGGTCCGGACGAGATCCACAAGCGCACGATCGCCCGTGCCGAGCTGCGGCAGCTGGCGAGCGACGCCGCGAACGGAGCGCGAAGCGGCGCCACGCGCCTCACCGGGCCCAGGGTCTAGGCGCTACCCAGCAACACGCCCGCGGCGACGATCAGGGCGCCGCCAAGCGCCACCTGGAGCAGGCTGGTGCGCAACGAGACGTTGAGGAAGCGTCTGCGGATCAGCGAGATCGTGATCAGCTCGATCGCCACCACGACCCCGGCCACGATCAGCGCGGTGTTGACGTCGCTGATCAGGAACGGCAGCGAGTGGAAGGCACCGCCCAGCGTTGTCATCACCCCGGTGACGACTCCGCGGGCGAGGGCCGAACCCCGGCCGGTCTGGGCGCCCGTGTCGGACAGCGCCTCGGAGAAACCCATGCTGATACCGGCCCCGACCGCGGTCGCCAGCCCCACGAACAGCGCCGCGTGCGAACCCGACAACAGAGCCGCGGCAAAGATCGGCGCGAGCGTGGATAGGGTCCCGTCGATCAGCCCGACCAGGCCCGGCTGGACGTAGCGCAGGATGAACTCCCGCTCGTTCAGGTTCCTCAGTTGCTCGAGGGCTTCTGCCACAATGCGTCACTATAACAAGTGTGTTAAATTAGGAAGCCCTAACGTGCGAAGCCCAGACCAAGAACGCGACCTGATCTCCCTGCTGCGTGAGCGCGGGCAGCGCGTGACCTCGCAGCGGCTCCTGATCCTGCGGGAGCTCCGCCGTCGCCGCCGGCACGCCACCGCGCATGAGATCCGCGATGCGGTGCTCCGCTCCCTGCCGGGCACCTCGATCCCGACCGTCTACGCGACGCTCGAGCTGCTGGTCGAGCTGGGGCTCGCACGGAGGATCGACGCCGGGGCCGGCGCGGCTCTCTATGACGCCCGGGTCGAGCCTCATCAGCACATGGTGTGCCGGCGCTGCGGCCGGGTCGACGATCTCGACGAGGAGCTCGACGCGGGACCGCTGCTCGACGCCGCCAGCGGCAGCGGCTTTCAGCCCGACCGTGCCGAGCTCGTGATCTCCGGACTGTGCGCCGCGTGCGCGCAGGAACGAGCTGCATGAGCCGGAGCGTGCGAGCGCTGTTGGTGGCGGCGGCGCTGTCGCTCGCCGCGCTCGCAGTCGGTGAGCCGGCCGCGAACGCCGCGCGCCGGCCCGCCCCCGCCCCGCACGCGATCGCGTTCGACAAGTACTCGCTGATCATCGGCGGTCGGCGAACCTTCGTCTGGTCGGGCGAGTTCCATCCCTTCCGGCTCCCCAGCCCCTCGCTGTGGCGCGACGTGCTGGAGAAGATGAAGGCCGAGGGCTACGACGCGGTCTCGATGTACTTCGACTGGGCCTATCACTCGCCGGAGTCCGGCGTGTACGACTTCAGCGGCGTCCGTGACATGGACGAGGCGCTCGAGATCGCGCGTCAGGTGGGGCTGTACGTGATCGCCCGCCCCGGCCCTTACATCAACGGCGAGCTCGACTCCGGTGGGTTTCCGGGGTGGCTGCTGACGCAGGCCGGCAAAGCCCGGACCGATGCGCCTGACTACCTCGCCGCGGTCGACCAGTGGCTGACCAGGATCGACGCGGTGATCGCCCGGCATCAATACACCAACGGCACCGGGTCGGTGATCCTCTACCAGATCGAGAACGAGCTGGCTGCGACCGGCAGTGGCGAGTACGCCTACCTACAGAACCTCTACGACCAGGCGCGCAGGGACGGCATCACGGTCCCGATCTTCCACAACGACTAGAGCCGCAACGGCATCCGGGTCCCGGCCAGCTCGACCGTCCCCGACACGATCACCGGCCCCAACGATCTCTAC
>JAFAZB010000327.1 GCA_019240015.1 Solirubrobacterales bacterium | reverse complement strand
AGATGAAGTAGCCGCTTCGGACGAACAGCACCCTTCGCAGCGCCCAGACCACGAACGCGAGCATGACTGCCAGCTCGATCCACTGGAGCACCGACACAGTCGGCCGTCCATGCAGGCCCCGACCGATGCCGACGGCGCCCAGCGCGGCCAGTGTCGCGAGCGACACCCCTCGAGCGGTGAGCCGATCGAGCTCCCGACGACGAACTCGCCGGGCCGCCAGCACGCACGCCAACAGCACCACGATCGGCCAGAACCAGACGATCGAGGGGTCGGGTGCGTGCCAGAGCCCGCCGGAGATCATGCTCGGGCGACCATCGATCCGCAACGCGACGCGCCAGTTTCCGACCAGCCTCTTGCCCGGCAGGAGCGCGACCGCGGCAAGCGCGTGAAGTCGGCCGTCGTGCCAACTGAAGCTGTGCCCGCCGCTTGCCCGCTGCCAGCTCGGCGGCGTGCTCGCGGTCAGGTTCGGCGGAGGAGTCTCGGCGACGGGGGTCTGGTTGAGGTAGTACATGGCCGAGTTCTGATTCACCTGCACGCCCGCGCTGTCGAAGCGCAGATAGGGCGCCCCCTGGTAATCGAGCACGGTCACCGTCTCGCTCGGTGGCGCCTCGAGCCACATCCGCTGGTCGCCGTCCACGATCTTGGCGTGCAGGCCCGGCGGCAGCGCCGTGACCCGCGCCAGATAGCTCGACGCCAGCGGTGCTACGGGACCGTGGGCGTGCGCCGCCTGCGGCAGCGCTGCGAACATCAGCGACGCAGCCAGCACGGCGCCGACCAGGACGGCGCTGGCTGCACCAGCCCTAGACTTGGCCTGCGCGGCCGACCGCGCGGTTGCACCAACCTTCGCGCCCATCGCGTTGCCGGACTCTACGCACACACCGACACGCCGACTGCCGGTGCCGGTCTTGCCGCCGTTGAGGGCGCGCACCGGCGCCGTCGTACTGATACTGGCGCTGGCGCTGGTGATGGGATGGACCGCGGCCCTTGCGCACGCCGACGGCGATCCCGCCTCCGACGTGCTGGCTTCGCAGCCCCTGTTCCTCCCGGCCGATGCCGGGGTGACCGTCAGGCGCGATGCCCAGCTTGCGGCGCTGCTGGACGCAGCACCCCGCAGTGGTTACCCGATCCGGGTTGCGCTGGTCGCGTCCTCGGCGGACCTCGGCTCGATCACCGAGCTCTGGGGCCAACCGCAGAGCTATGCGCAATTTCTCGGCCAGGAGCTGTCGTTCGTCTACAGCGGTCCGCTGCTCGTGATCATGCCTGGCGGCTTTGGCCTGTACCGGTTCGACCGCCCCCTCGCCGTCGAGCGCGCCGCGCTTGCCGGGATCAGGCCGGCCGTCCCGGGGGGTGGGCTTGCGGCAGCGGCGCTGCTCGCGGTTCCGCGCCTCGCCGCGGCGTCAGGTCACAGCCTCCCGCTTGTGAGCGTGCAGCTGCGCTCCTCTGGGCCGGCCACGACCGGGACGCTCGTTTGGCTGACGCTCGGGGTAGGCGTGGTGCTGATCGCTGCCGCGTGGAGCGCGAGTTTCAGGGCGCGGCCTTTGGCGCTTCGGCGCCACGCCTAGCCACCGACTCCACCGACGGCGCCGGGGGGAGCGGCCTCGATCAACCTCACGCTGCCTGGCTCGGCACGAACTCCCACCCTGGAGCCTGCTGCGAGCGCCGCGCGACCATTGAGGCCCGGAGGGGCGTGCACTGTCATGCGGGTCAGCCGGACCACCAATGCGCCTCGATCCTGGCCGACCGCGAGCACGGTGTCGGTTAGCGCGCTGGCGCCCGGATCGGTGAGCTCGAGCGCCCAGGGGTGCACGATCACCTGCACCGGACCCTTCGCCCGCGTCGAGCTGACCAGCTCGCCGCCGCCGCTCAGCCGCACGCTCGCTCCTGCGGGCGACGGCTCTGCGATGCCGTCGAGTACGTTGGCGCCGGTTAGCTCCGCCACCAAAGCCGTGGCTGGGTTTTCGATCAGCTCGCTCGGGGAGGACAGCTGCACGAGGGTGCCCTGGTCGAGCACCCCGATCCGGTCAGCCAGGAAGGCGGCCTCGTCGAACGCGTGAGTCACCAGTAGCGCAGGGAGGCCAAGGCCCGCCAGAAACTCGGCGAGCTCACTGCGAACTCGCTGGCGCGTGATCGCGTCCAACGCGCCGAACGGCTCGTCGAGCAGCAGCACACGCGGCTCGCGCGCCAGCGCGCGGGCCAACGCCACGCGCTGTCGCTCGCCTCCCGAGAGCTGCGCCGGGCGGGCACCCCCGAGGTGTGCGATCCGCAGCCGCTCGAGCAGGTCGGAGCGATCCCGTCTGCCTGAGAAACGCACATTGCCCGCGACGGTGAGATGCGGGAACAGCGCGTAGTCCTGTGGCAGGTAACCGACACGACGCCGCTCGGGAACCAGGTGGACGTGGCGATCGGCATCGAGCCACAGCTCGTCCCCGAGCGCGATCCGGCCGCGACAGGCTCGCTCCAAACCCGCGAGCGCGCGCAGCAGCGAGGTCTTGCCGGCTCCCGAAGGTCCGACGATCGCGATCGTCTCGGTGCCGAGGCTCAGCTTGACGCGAAGATCGAACGATCGCCGCGGGAGGGTGATGTCGATTGCGAGGAGCTCCATCTTCGGGCGAGCAACTTGGCTGCGAGCAGGATCGCAGCGCTGACGATTATCAACAGCACCCCGATCGAGATGGCCTGGTCGAGGTTGGCGTCGAACAGCGAGTAGACCGCCAACGGCAGCGTCTGGGTGGTCCCCTGGAAGCTGCCGGCGAACAGGATCGTCGCGCCGAACTCTCCGATTCCACGTGCGAACGCCACCGCGGCGGCGGCCCCAAGCCCGCCGGCCGCGACCGGCACCGCGACTCGCAGCATCCGTCGCAACGGTCCAGCGCCGAGCGTCCCCGCCACGTCGATCAGCGTCGGGTCGAGCGCGCCGAACGACGCGATCGCCCCGCGGAGGTAGAAGGGGCTCGCGACGAACAGGATCGCGAGCACCACCGCCGCCTGCGTGAATGCGAGGTCGATCCCCAGCACTTTCAGCGTGTGGCCCAGCAGGCCAAGACGCCCGAACGCCACCAGCAGCCCCAGCCCCGCCACCGCGGGTGGCATCACGAGCGGCACTTCGACGGCCGTGATGACCAGGCTCCGACCGCGAAAGCGCGCTCGGGCCAGGATGTACGCGAACGGCGTTCCGAGCGCGAGCATGATCGCGAACGCGATCGCGTTGGTCTTCAGCGAGACCAGGACCGCGTCGGTCGCGACCCGGGTCCCAAACCCGTTGACCAGCTCGTGTATCGGTTGATAGGCGATCAGCGCGACGATCGGCAAAAGCAGGAACGCGAGGACGAGCGCGACGACAAGCGTCGCGCCGACCGCCATCCCTGCGCGTCTCACGGCTTTCCGAACCCCGCGGCAGCGAGCTTCGATTGCCCGACGGCAGACAGCACGGTCGTGACGAACGCGGTTGCCGCAGCCTGATCCTTGCCCGACTTGACGACCGCGATGAAGTCCTCGGCACCAGGCTTGGCCTTGGGCGGTAGCTGAACCACCGCCACCTTGCCGTTCGCCGCTTTGGCGTCGGTGATGTAGACGAAGCCGGCATCGGCTTGCCCGAGCGCGACCTCGGCCACGGTCTGGGTCACATCGGTCGTCTGGCTGACCACGTTCTTCATCGCTTGTGAGGTGATTCCCAGGTTCTTGAACACGGTCCGGGCATAGTCACCGCATGGCACCGTGGCGTTGCAGATCACTAGCTTGACACCGGGTTTGGTGACGTCGGCGACCGAGGTGATGTGCGCCGGGTTGTCCTTGGGAACGATCAGCACAAGTGTGTTGGTGGCGAACTCGACCGGCTTCTCGACCAGCCCCTTCGCGTACAGCTGAGCGGGCTGCTTGGGACTCGCCGCGGCGAATACGTCCGCCGGCGCGCCTTGCTCGATGTCGGTCTCGAGTGCACCAGAGCCCCCAAAGGTGTACTTCGGGCTCGGGTCGATCTGCGGGAAGACCTTGGTTAGCGACGCCGCGGCCAGCACCGTTAGCCGGCCGGCAGCCGCGCCCGCGGTGCTCGTCGCGGCCGGGGTCGAGCTCGTCCCCGAGGCGCTCGAGCTCGCGGAGCTGCTGCTACTGCTGCTGCCACACCCAGCGGCGAGCGCGCAAGCGCCGATCGCCACCAACGAACCAAGCCCGCGCCAGCCAGAAACCGTGCTCACCGCCGTCATCCCCTCCTCATCGTCTGCCAGAATCCTGGCATCCTACCCTGATCATGGCTGCGATCGCCGGCGCCTCAGCGTTGCGAGCACGCCGCATGGAATGCGGCCTCACCCAAGCGGAGCTGGCCGCTCGTGCCGGCGTGAGCCGCCAGCTGGTGGCGGCCGTCGAGCTCGGACAGAACACCCCCGCCGTCGATGCCGCCCTGCGACTCGCGGGCGCGCTCGCCACCACCGTCGAGCAGCTGTTCCCCAGCGGCCGCCGGGACATCGAGCCAGCTCTGGGCGAGCCCTTGCGCGAGCGAAGCCTGCTCCGCGTGGGGCGGGTTGGCGATCAGCTGGTGGCGACTGAGCTCGCCGACCACGGCGTCGCCGGCGCAGGCTGGGCGAAGCCGGACGCGATCCTCGAGCGCGGCGCCGTGCGACTGTTCCCGGGCGCCTTGCCGGCGGGGCTGGTGCTGGCTGGCTGCGACCCGGCGCTCGGCGTTGCGGAGGCGATGCTGCAAGGCCTCGGTCCGCGGAGCCTGCTCGCGATCTCGACCGCCACCGGTACCGCGCTGCAATCGCTCGCCGGCGGCCGCGTGCACGCCGCCCTCGTGCACGGGCCGAAGGAGGGGCTGCCCGCGGCGCCGGTCTCGGTGGCGCGATTGCAACTGGCGCGCTGGCGGGTGGGACTGGCGGTCGCGACGGGGCGGAGGCACCGATCGGTCGAAGCAGTGCTCCACGGGGGGATCAGGATCGTCCAGCGCGATCGAGCGGCTGCCAGCCAGCAGGCGCTCGAGCGTGCGGCAGCGGAGCTCGGGCGTGACTCGCCGCCGCGCGGTCCGCGGGCCACCGGTCACATCGAGGCGGCACGGATCGCTGCGACGCTGAACTGCGCTGCGGTGACCACCGAAGCGGCCGCCGCCGCTTTCGGGCTTCGCTTCCTAGCGCTCGAGTACCACACGGTGCAGATCTGGCTCGCCCGACGGTGGCGCGCGCACCCAGGCATCGAGGCGCTAGGCGACCTGCTCGCGAGCCGCGCCTTCACCGAACGCGTCGGCCAGCTGGGCGGCTACGACCTCACCGATTGCGGCGCGAGGGTCTAGCCGGGGCGCGACTCAGGGAACGCGGACGTCCCGGTGCGCTGCCGCGCTTCGCCGCTGCTCGTCGGTTAGCTCGGAATCCTTGAGCGGCGTGACGAGCGACCAGTGACGTCCCACCGGGCAGCGCTGGACCCGCCACGGTCCGAGGCGGATGGACTTCAGCGACACCGCCGGGATCCAGATCGTCGTGAACACGTGGCTCTGCCGGCAGCGGACCACGACGTTGCCACCCAGCCGCCCGGCACGCCACCAGGTGCTGGCTACTTCCGCGAGGATCGCGGCCAGGACGACCGCTGCGCGTCGAGCGCGGGAGCTGCCGCGCGTCCTGGTGCCGCGGCGCCGGCGGCCCGAAGTGAGCAGACTGAGCACCTTGACCTCCCGTGTTAGTAATCATTACCTGTAGCGAGAACGATATCAGAATCGATAACGAGGCGGTGAATGTGTGATGACCAGTGCTGATCTGCTCCTGCACCCCGTTCGGCTCCGGATCATCCAGGCGTTTCTCGGGGACCGAGCACTGACGACCGCCGAGCTCCGCTCCGAGCTCCCGGACGTGCCGCCGGCCAGTCTGTACCGGCACATCGCAAGGCTTGCCGAGGCCGGCGTATTGAGCGTCGCGAGCGAGCGGCGTGTGAGGGGGGCCGTCGAGCGCACCTACGTCCTGCGGGTCGTCGCCGCCACTCTCAACATCGACGAGCTCGAGCGGATGAGCCGCGAGGATCACCGCCAGGCGTTCATGGCGTTCGTCGCCGGCCTGCTGGGCGACTTCGACCGCTACCTCGCCCGGCAGCAGATCGACGTGCTGCGCGACGGCGTCAGCTACCGCGTCGCGGGTTTGTGGCTGACCGACGGCGAGCTTGCCGAGCTGGCCCGCGACCTGCTGCGCGTGATCCAGCCTCGGCTAGCCAACCCCGCGAGGCCAGGCCGGCGACGGCGAATCCTGGCCAGCGTGCTGCTGCCAGGGGAAGACCGGGCCGAGTAGGCGCGCCCGCGGGCCGAGTCACGCGTCGGGCCCCCAGCCCAACGCATCCCGCCGCGCCCGCGGCAGCGCGCTCACGACGAGATCGTATGAGTCCTCGATCATGTCCTTGATCACCCGATCGGCGAGCGAGTCGTCAAGGATCACGGTGTTCCAGTGTCGCTTGTTCAGGTGGTATCCGGGTAGCACCGCCGGGTGCGCCCCGCGGAGCGCTTCGGCGAGCCGTGGCTCACACTTGAGGCTGATCCGGAGCGAGTCCGCGCCAAGCCGAGACAGGGCAAACATCTTTCCGGCGACCTTGAACACCGAGGTTTCCGCGCCGAACGGAAACGTTTCCTGCGCGCCTCGAAACGACAGGCAGTGCTCACGGAGCTCGGCGGGACTCATGTTGACTAGTCTGCCGTCGATGCTTCGCCTGAGATGGACGGCGGTGCTGGTTGGAGCGCTGTTAATGACGATCGCGCTGCCGAGCGTGGCATCGGCGTATCCAAAGCGCCGTGCCTCCAAGGGCGAGGTCGCCGCGATCGTCCACGACGCCAAGCGCACGCAGGTGTGCGGGTACACAGGCGGCGGTGGACACCTGAGTGCGTTTCGAGTCGTCTACTACGCCGCCCACCACGTTTTGTTCAAGTGGGCGGCGACGACCTGGAGCCCACCCGGCGGTCAGGGATGCGTGCTCGTGTTCCTGCACGCGAGTGGGTCTTCGTTTGACTCCACCCAGACCCAGCGCCACGCGCAGGTCGATTGGCTGCCGTTCACCTGGGGCTCCTCGCCGTTTGACAATCCGTCCTACCTGACGAGCCAGTGGTCGCTGCTCGGCTTCGCCGCGGGACCTCCTAACTGGTCCGCCCTGGCGGCAGAGCTGTCGTAGCGCAATCGGCCGCTGCGTCCGGCCCCTTGGTGCTGGTTGCCCCACGAGCTCCCTCCAGCCAGCCCGGCCGGATCTGGCCAGAGGGAGCCGATCGTGGGGTCGGCGGCTCGCCGGCGTGCTCAGTGCGGCGAGAGCTGGTGCACCTCGGAACGGTGCTGGGTGTGCTTCTTGACCTGGTCGAACGCGTAGAACCCGCCGGGCGTCTTGCCCTTGGTCCCGAATCCGAAGCCGGCTCCCTCGAGCAGGGAGACGGCCTTGGTGATGTCGGTGAAGTACGGCGTCGATCCCGAGGCGAATGCCTGATCGTTGCCGGGCTTGCCGAGGGACTGGAGCGCGAGCGCCCGGTGCACTGACTCGACGCCCATGATCTCGGCGGCGTAGCGCGCGAACTGTCCCTTGCCGGCGTTGCCGAACGCGGTCACTCCGATCTGATAGGCGTTGACGAACACACCGTCGCCGAACACGAGCGCTGAGAGCAGGTTGCGCTCGTTGGCAAACAGCGCGTCGGGGATCCAGATCTCCTTCGTGACCGCCGTTGCGCCGAGCGCATTGGTGAGCACGTTGTAGTGGTCGAGCTCCTGATAGGCGGCATCGAGCACGTTGCGCTTGGTCACCGAGCTGGAGAAGCTCACCTTCTTGGCGCCTTCGGTGTTGACGATCGTGGCCAGCACCTCGGCGGTCGCCGCGACGTTGAGAATCGTTTGCGCATCGTTGGCCGCCATCGCCGCAGCGGGAAGCGACAACAGGCCGAGTCCGCCGAGTGCGCCGGCGGCGCCGGCGACGAATTTGCGTCGCGTCGACGCGGACTGCGCTGCGAAGCCGCGGTCGATCGACGCGTACACGTCATTGATGTGATCCGACACTAAGTACCTCCGTCGATTGTTTCGGTCGTGACCGACCCAATACGAGCGGACGATCGATGCGGATCAATCCGGGTTATCCGCAGGTGTTCGCCGCAGGGGCACCATCGGCGGATCGGATCACTGCCCGCAAGCGTCTCGGAGACCTCGGTGATCCGCTTGCCGCTCGGTCTCGTAGTGCTTCTGACCCGGGGGGGGTACGAACCTGCGGCTAGACCAAGGAGACGCGATGAGTAAGCAGCCAACGACCGAAGCTGGCCGGCCTGAGAGTGGTGTGGTTCAGCAGCTTGCGCGCGATGACCTCGAGCGTAAGAGATTCCTGAAGATCGCGGGCAAGACGATGGGCCCCGGGGCGGCGGCTGCTGGCTTGGCGGCGTTCATCGCGGCGTGTGGCAGCGCGAAGAGCTCATCGAGCTCCTCCTCGACGGGCTCCGCTTCCACGCCCGCAAGCACCACGCCGAGCGGCTCGGGTGACCTGGCGATCGTGAACTACGCGCTGACGCTGGAGTACCTGGAGGCGCAGTTCTACGACAACGTGATCGCCAGCCACCTGTTCAGCGGTCCGACGCTGTCGACGCTGAAGGCGTTTGGCTCCGAGGAGCACCAGCACGTCGCCGCGCTGATGACGGTCGCGTCGAGCCTCGGCGCGCCGGCCGTGAAACCGACGGGCAAGTTCCCGCTGACGAGCGCGAGCTCGGTGGCGAAGCTCGCGGCGACGGTCGAGAACCTCGGCGCGGCCGCGTACCTCGGGCAGGCGGGAAACATCAAGAGCAAGGAGATCCTCGCCGCCGCGTTGTCGATCCACACGGTCGAGGCGCGTCACGCGGCGACGCTGAACACCGTGTTGAAGCTGTCCCCGACGCCGGACGGCGCGTTCGCCAAGCCGATGGACATGCCCTCGGTGCTCGCGGCGGTCAAGCCATTCATCGCATAAAGCGCTCGTCACGCGACCTTCCAAGAGAGGAACAACTCAAATGACTGATTCGAACATCGTCAGCCCCGAGCTGGCCGCAATCGAGGTCCACGGCATCTCCCGCGCGAGCTTCATCCTGCGTGGCGCGATGACCGCTGGCGCTCTCTACGGCGCCACGGCCGTCGGGCCGTACGTGGGCAGTGCGCTCGCCGCGTCCGGCGGCGGCGATCTCGAGATCCTCAACTTCGCGCTGACGCTCGAATACCTGGAGACCGACTTCTACGAGCACAAGGCCAAGATGGTCAACCTCGGTGGCGAGGCGAAATCGTTGGCGGCCCTGATCGCCGGCCACGAGCAGCAGCACGTGGACGCGCTGATCAAGGCGATCCAGGGCGCCGGCGGTACCCCTGTCAAGCAGCCGACGTTCGTGTTCCCCGTCACCGACCAAGCGAGCTTCCTGAAGCTCGCATACGTGCTGGAGAACACCGGCGTGGGGGCGTATAACGGCGCCGGGCCGGCGCTCTCAAACCCCGCGTACCTGGCGGCAGCCGGCTCGATCGTGCAGGTCGAGGCGCGCCACGCCGCAGCGATC
Organism: Solirubrobacterales bacterium; assembly: GCA_019240015.1. Classification (GTDB taxonomy): domain Bacteria; phylum Actinomycetota; class Thermoleophilia; order Solirubrobacterales; family Solirubrobacteraceae; genus Palsa-465. The sequence goes on along the minus strand of JAFAZB010000327.1, from coordinate 23,530 downwards.
GGGCTGCTCACGGGGCAACCGGTCACCCCGGACCGCGGATTCGACAAGCCGCTGACCAAGGCCCAGGTGCTCGCGAAGGCCGGCCCGCTAATCAAGGCGTGATCCGATCCCCTGACGACCGCGATGGCGCGGCCCGCGAGTCCTCCTCCGTGGGTCGCGCTCTGGCGCATGACAGCTGAGACGACCAAGATGCTCCGATCCCGCCACCTGGCCCTGCGCTCGCTCGCCGACGAGGAGCTGATGGAGCTCGTCGCAGGCCGTGACGCGCACGCGTTCGGGGTGATCTTCGACCGGCATGGCGCGGTTGCGTACTCACTCGCCTACCGGATGTGTGGGCGACGCGCGATGGCGGAGGATGTGGTCCAGGATGCGTTCCTGTCGATGTGGCGTGGCGGAGCACGCTACGACCGAGCGCGTGGGAGCGTCCGCTCGTGGGTGCTCGGGGTGGTGCGCAACCGCACAATCGACTCGTTCCGCCAGCGTGAGATCAAACAGGGACGCGATGTCGGCGACGACACCGCCGCCGAGCGGATCCCCGCAGGCGAGCGCACGGACGTCGAGGCCGCGCGCCGTGAGGAGGCCAGCGCCGTCCGCAGCGCGCTCGACGGGCTCGTCCGTGACCAGCGGCTGGTGATCGAACTCGCCTACTTTGGGGGCTTCACGCACAGCCAAATCGCAGAGATGCTCGAGCTCCCGGCGGGCACGGTGAAGGGTCGGATGCGGTTGGGGCTCGCGAAGCTGCGACTTGCGCTAGGCGATCCGGCAGAGGTCGTGCGATGACGGTCGGAGGCTCCGTTTCCGAAACCCGTGAATGCGGTGGTGACGCCGCGGCGTACGTGCTGGGCGCGCTTGATCCCGGCGAGGCCGAGCAGTTCCGCCGGCATCTCGACAGCTGCGCCATCTGCCGCGACGAGGTCGCTTCGCTTCGGCCTGTCGTCGACGTCCTGGCGATCGCCGTCCCCCAGGAGCATGTTCCGAGCGGGTTGCGCCGCCGAGTCATGCGGGATGTACGTGCCGAAGCACGCGCAACGCCGCATGCGAGGCTCAATCGACGAAATTCGCGCTCCGTGGGCCGCCTTGCGCTGCGTCCGGTGCTCGCCGTTGGGATGCTCGCGACGGCGGCGCTCGCGGTCTTGGGCCTTCAACTCGCCGATCGCGGGTCGAGTAGCGAGCGGGTGGTCCAGGCGAGCGTCGCCGCGCGCGCGGCGAGCGCGCAACTGCGCCTCAGCGGCGCGCACGCAGAGCTGATCGTCAACCATCTCCCCCCGCCGCCGGTAGGCCGGATCTACGAGTTGTGGACCCAGCGCCCTCACCAACAGCCCGTGCCGACGCGCACGCTATTCAGCGTCAGCTCGTCCGGCGCGGCTGATGTCGGCGTTCCCGGCAGCGTGCGCGGCGTGGGCGTGATCATGGTCACCTCGGAGCCGGCGGGCGGCAGCCCGCGACCAACTGGCGCGCCGGTGGTCGTCGCGCGGTTGACCTGAGAGTGATCCGAATCCGACCGGCACTCGTAGACCGCTCAATCACCCAATCGATCGGAGCACAGCCAATGGGACTTGACAATCCACTTCACCTCGCGTTTCTGCTGATCATCCTGCTGCTCGTGTTCGGGGCCAAGCGACTGCCCGAGCTGGGTCGCTCACTCGGATCCGGCATGCGCGGGTTCAAGGAGTCGATCAGCGGGGAAGCGGGCCCGGCGCAGCAGATCGAGCCGCGCGATGCCGCCCCGGCCGCGGCCCCCACGGCCCTCAGCGCACCGGTCGAGCACCCGCCGGTCCGCCCGGTCGCCTAATCCCGCGCGGCCGAGCTCGTGCGGGTCCCGAACGCGGTCCGGAGCATCTCCCACGACGATCGGCTGAGCATCGTCGGCCATCTCGACGAGCTCCGCACACGGCTGCTCGTGTCGCTGGCCGCGCTCGTAATCGCGTTCGGGTTCTGCTTCTGGCAGAACCACACGCTGCTTCACCTGATTGACAGCCCGCTCGCGCACCAGACCCAACAGCAGGTCCGCGACGGCCGCGGCCCACTCGGCGCCACCTACCAGGTGCAGCGCAGCGCCCGCGACATTGCGGTCCAGCTGCGCGCCGTCGTGGGTGTGTTGCACGCGCCCGGGCAGCATCAGAGCACCGCGGCCCAATCCGCGCTCGGCCGCGCCGGGATCGGCCTCGACCGTGACATCGTGGCGCTCTCCGCTGCGCCGAGGGGCGATCGTCCGGTGACGCTCGGGATCGGCGAGCCGTTCACGACGACGGTCACCGTCTCGGTGATCTTCGCGCTGATCCTTTCCCTTCCGGTGCTGCTGCTGCAAGCGTACGGCTTCCTGATGCCGGCGTTCGATCCCCACCAGCGCCGGCAGATGCGCCCTCTCACCCTCGCGATCCCGCTGCTGTTCCTCGCCGGGGTGGCTTTTGGCTACGTCGTCGTGCTGCCAGCCGCCGTGCATTTCTTCCAGAACTTCAATAGCTCCCAGTTCAACGTGCTGGTGCAGGCGAGCCAGTACTACAAGTTCGCGGCCACGACGATCCTCGCGATGGGACTGCTGTTCCAAGTTCCGGTCGGGATCCTTGCGATTACCCGTGCCGGCGTGATCACGCCACGGCAGCTGCGGCGCAACCGCCGATACGCGATCGCGGCCTGTGCGCTGATCGCTGCCGTGCTGCCCGGCGATGCGATCACGATGCTGCTCGAGACCGTGCCTCTGTACCTCCTGTTCGAGGGCAGCCTGCTCCTCGCGACGATCGCCGAGCGTCGCGTCAAGGCGCGCGGACGTCGCGAGGCGATCGTCGCTGAGCGGGGGCTCGGCGAGAGCGCCTAGCGTGCCCGGGCGTGGCGCGCGGCGGCCGCGCTCAGCGACGCTCGCGCATCGGCCACCAGCTGGCGAACCACCTCCGCCGCCGGGAGCGCACGGGCGAGCGCGTGCGCCTCGCCGGCCCACAGGTTGACCAGCTCCGGGTTGCCCTGCTCGCGCGCCTGCTGGCGTAGCGGCGCCGTCACGTAGTGGAGCTCTGGATATGCGATCGGCGCGCTCGCGTCGTGCTCGTCGAGGAATGCGTTGCGGATCCCGCGCGCCAAGCGACCCGTAAACGCGCGGGTCAGCGCCGTCTCCGCGTCGCTCTGGAGCGCGCTGCGATGGACCTCGCTGGTCCCCGCCTCCGGGCATAGCATGAACGCGGTGCCGAGCTGGCCCGCACTCGCTCCCGCGCACAGGACCGCGGCGAGCGCCTCCCCCGTAGCTATCCCTCCCGAGGCAACCAGGGGCAGCGCCGATCTGCTCCGGACCAGCGCGAGGAGCGGCAGCAGAGCGTAGACAGGCAGCTCGGGGCGATCGACGAACGAGGCGCGGTGGCCGCCGGCCTCGGCGCCTTGCACGACCAGGGCGTCAGCTCCGCCCCGCTCGGCCTCGGCCGCCTCATCCGGACTGGTGACCGTCACCCACACCTCGCAGCCCGCATCGCGGAGCGCTTCGACTACCCGCCGCTCCGGGCATCCGAACGTGAACGACACCACCGGGACGCGCTCACGCAGGAGCAGCTCGATCTTGGCGGGCCAGTCGTCGTCGCTGTAGCGAGGATCTCCGAGTGGTAGCTCCCGCTCGCCGGCCCAGCGAGCCAGCCGCTCGAGGTAGGGCTGGTAGCTCCCGGCCTCGGCGGGCCCCGGTCCCGGCACGAAGACGTTCACTCCGATCCGCCCCTCGGTGAGCGAACGGACGCGAGCGATCCGCTCCGCCAGCTGGGCGGCGGTGAGGTAGCCCGCGGCGAGGAACCCGAGGCCGCCGGCCGACGCGACCTCGGCGGCCAGCTCCGGCGTGGACGGACCGCCCGCGAGCGGTGCCAGAACAACGGGAGTGGGGAGCTGGTCGAGGAGGCTCATGGGGACGATGATCGCTGCTTGAGCGCGAGACCGCTCATTCGGTCGCGATCGCGGCGAGCACGTCGAGGTTGGCGGCCCGCCGCGCCGGCCAGACCGCGGCGACGCGGCCGAGCGCCGCGGATAGCGTCACGAACACGGCCAGGCGCAACACCGGCACCGACACGGCGGTGACGCCGTTGTTGCGCAGCGCCGCGGCGAGCGCGAGCCCGATGCCGGTGCCGATCAGGACCCCGATCACCGCGCCGAACACGGCGGTGATGACGGACTCCGAGCGGATCATTCTCCTCACCTGACGGCGGCTCATCCCCACGGCGCGCAGCAACCCGATCTCGTGCGTGCGCTCGAACACCGACAGGATCAGCGTGTTGACGATGCCGATCAGGGCGACGAGCACCGCCAGTGCCAGCAGCACGTACACCAGTCCGAGCAGCTGGTTGACGTTGGTCTTCTGCTGGCTGATGAACTGCGCGCGACTCTGAATCGTGAGATTTGGGTACGCCGCGAGTTCGCGGCCCAACGTGCCCTCGAAGTTCTGGGTGCCGGGCCGCGTCTTGACCAGGACGCCACCCGGCAGCGGGTTGTCGAAGTGGGTGAGGAAAAATTGCTCGCCGGTGATGAAGCTGCCAACGAGCGGATTTGCTTCATAGATCCCGCCGATCCGCATCGTGCCCTCGCCCGTCTGAGCGAACCTGACCGCGGCCACCGACCCCACGTGGAGGTGGTTGGCAGTGGCGGTCTTGGTGTCGACCAGCAGCTCGCCCGCGGCCAGCGCAGGAGCTCCGGCGCCCGCGGCGAGGTGCAGGTTCACCGTCTGCGGCAGGTTGGCCGGCGACACCGCGGCGAGGCTCGAGAGCGAGCCGCGGAACTCGAACTGCCCCCGGTACACGCTGGTCATCGCGGTGACCCCTGGCAGTCGCGAGACGGTCGCGGGAACCGCTTTGCTGAACGCACCCGAGCCCGTGATGAGGTAGTCGGCGCTGACCGCGCTGTTGACCTCGTCGGTGACCGAGCTGATCAGCGAGGCACCCAGCACGGCGATCGTCGACACGAGCGCGATTCCGATCATCAGCGACCCGGCGGTCTGCGCGGTCCGGCGCGGGTTGCGCATCGAGTTCGCGCGACCCAGCAGGCTCGGCGTGCCGAACATCGCCACCGCCGGGCGACCGATCCACCCCGCCAGCGGTCGGGCGATCAGGGGCACGAGCATCGCCGCGGCAACGAACACCGCCGCGGCACCGACGCCGACCAGCCCGAGCGTGGTGCCGCTCGCGCCGGCAACCACGGCGAGAGCCCCGGCGAGCGCGATTGCGAAGCCTCCCCCTACACGCCACCGGCGCAGCGTCTGAGCGCCGTCCTCGCCGTGCGCCGCGAGCGCGGCCACCGGCGGGATCCGCACCGCCCGTCGAGCCGGGAGCAGCGCCGACAGGACCGTGACGCCAACCCCCACGCCGATCGCGACCGCCGCGGTGCGCGCCTCGAACACCAACGGTGCGGAGGGCAGCGTGATTCCGAACGCCGTGAGCAGCGCCTTCAGGCCAAGCGCGGCGGCGATGCCGAGGCCGAGGCCGATCAGCGAGGCGAGCAGTCCGATCGCGGCGGCCTCACCGATCACGGACACGAACAGCTGTCGGCGGCTGGCGCCGACGACCCGTAACAGCGCCAGCTCCCTGGTCCGCTGGCCGATCGTGATCGTGAACGTATTGAAGATCGTGAAGCCGCCGACGAACAGCGAGATCGACGCGAAGATCAACAGCGCGGTGGAGAGGAATGAGAGTTCGTTGTCGACCGCGTCGGTCAGCTCGTTGGCGACGGTCTGCCCGCTGACGACCTCGACGCCCGGTGGCAGCAGCCGCGCGATCTGTTGCTGGAGCTTCACGGTGTCCGCGCCTGGCGCGGCAAGCACGCTGATCGTGTTGTAGCGGCCGCTCGAGTTGAACAGCGCCTGCGCGGTGGTCTGGGCGAACCCGGCCAGCGTGTCGCCGGCTAGGTTGTCGTCGCCTCCGAAGGTCACGACACCAGTGATCGTGAACGTCCGCGCGGCATTCGGTAGCAGCACGCGCACCTGCTCGCCGATCGCGAAGTGGTACTTGGTCGCCGTGCCCCTGTCCATCACCACATCGTTCGGAGTCGCGGGCGCGCGGCCGTCGAGGAGCCGGTATGGCGATAGCTGCTGGTTTGGGTCGAACGCGAACCCGAGGCCCTTGCCGGCGCCGTTGGCGATCGCGCTCCCGTCGGGAGCCACGAACTGGGCGTAGCCGCCGACCGAACCGAACACGTAGGCCACGCCCGGCAGCCGGGCGAGCTCGCTCGCGATCGACTCGGACACCAGCTTGCGGTTTGCGGTGCCCGTGACGCCGGCCGGGGTCTTGGTGTCGAACGCGGCCTTGCCGCGGATCTGGAAGCTGACGTGCTGGTAGACGGTGCCGACGAGGTTGTTGAAGGTGCGGTTGAGCGTGTCGCCGAGGACCAGCGTGCCGGTGACGAACGTCACGCCGAGCACGATCGCCAGCGCGGTCAGCGCCAGCCGCAGCTTGCGGGCGAGCAGCCCTCTGACGGTGATCCTCCGCACCGCTAGCTCCCGAGTCGCTTCATCTGCTCGAGCACGTCGTCCGCGGAGGGCGCGCGCAGCTCCGCCACCACCCGGCCGTCGGCCAGGAACACGACCCGGTCCGCGTACGCCGCAGCGCGCGGATCATGGGTGACCATCACGATCGATTGCCCGTGCTCGCTGACCGCGGCGCGCAGGAACGCCAACAGCTCGGCCGAGGCGTTCGAGTCGAGATTGCCGGTCGGCTCATCGGCGAAGATCAGCTCGGGGCGACCGATCAGCGCCCGCGCGCACGCGATCCGCTGCTGCTGGCCGCCCGACAGCTCGCTCGGGCGGTGCGAGAGGCGGTCGGCCACGCCGAGCTGGGCGACCAGCGTGTCGAACCATGACCGGTCGACCGCGACTCCGGCGAGATCGGCGCCGAGCGTGATGTTCTCCCCGGCCGTCAGGGTCGGGACCAGGTTGAACGACTGGAACACGAACCCGACCCGCTCCCGGCGCAGGTCGGTCAATCCCCCGTCGTCGAGGTCGCCGAGCTCCTGGTCGCCGATGAACGCGCGACCTGAAGTCGGGGCATCCAGGCCCGCCATGCAGTGCATCAGCGTCGACTTGCCCGAACCCGAGGGTCCCATCACCGCGGCGAACCGGCCGCGCTGGAACTCGAGCGTGACGCCGTCCAACGCGCGGACCGTGGCGTCGCCTTTTCCGTACGTCTTGACCAGCGCGACCGCGCGAGCGGCCGATCCGTCCTGCTTGGCGGCCTGCTGCGCGACGGCCGCGTCGAGTGAATTCGTGAGCATGGCGGGCAAGCTACGCGCGCACCGTGGACGTGTCATCGGCGCGCGGGTCGAATCTGGCTCCACCCATGGGTGGAGGCGGGGGCGGGCCTGCTTGCACCCACCGGCCGATGACACTGGCGCCAACGCCGCTTATCGTTTCTGGCGTCGAATGATGGGCGCGCTGCACAAATGGTTCCGGCGCAGCTGGATTACGCGTGGCTTGGATGGTGATGGGACCGCGCCGCTCGAGGCGGTTGCGTGGCGTCTCTTCGGAGTCGTTCTGCTGGCGGCGTGCATCGTGGTCACATTCGCGACCCACCCCCGCCCGGGCCTGCACGGGCGCGATGCGGCGGTGCTCGCGTCGTTTGCCGCGATGGTTCTGTGCGCGACCGCCGCCCATCCGCAGCGCACGACCGTCTCGCGCCGGCAACTGGTCGCGGCGCTGGTCGGCGTGATCGTCGCCGCGGGCGTGCTGGGCTCCGCCCAGCCACACGGTATCTGGGTCATCGGCCCGTACTACGTCGCGATCGTCGCGGCGCTCAAGCTCGACCGCCGGACTGCGTGGCTCGTCTTCATCGCCGCGGTGATCCCGTTCGTCGGCGGCTATCTGATCAAGGGCCAGGGCGCCGGCGCGGGAACGTTCCTGTCCGGGATTCTGCCTTGGTTCTTCGCCATGCGCTTGCTCCGCTACGTCAGCGGGCAGCGCGACGAGCTGAAGGCCTCCCAGGCGGCGGAGGCCCAGGCCGCGGCCGCGGCCGAGCGCGGCCGGCTGGCCCGCGAGATGCATGACGTGCTCGCTCATTCGCTCTCGGCGCTGGCGCTCCAGCTCGAGAGCACCCGACTGCTCGCGCGCAGCCGCGGCGTCGACGAGGATGTATCGCTCGCGATCGATCGGGCCCACCATGTGGCGGCGAGCGGGCTGGAAGAGGCCCGGCGTGCGATCGCCGCGGAGCGCGGCGACGAGCTACCCGGGCCGGAGCTGATCGGCGCGCTGGCCGTCGCGTTCGAGGAGCAGAGCGGCCTGCCGGTGGCGCTAGAGGTTCGCGGCGAGCCGCGCCAGCTCCCCCCGGAGGCACGGCTCGCCGTCTACCGGACCGCTCAAGAGGCGCTCACCAATGTCCGGCGACATGCGAGCGCCGAGCGCGTGGAGGTCCAGCTCGACTATGCGCCGCAGACAACGACGCTGGTCGTCGAGGACCACGCGGTCGGCGGCTCGCCGCCGACGGCCGGGGCCGGCGTGAACGGCGGCGGCTACGGATTGACGGGCATGCGCGAGCGCGCCGAGCTGCTCGGCGGTGAGCTGCTCGCCGCTCCCACCCCGCAGGGCTTCCGCGTCGAGCTGCGGTTGCCGGCGGGCGGATGAGTTGTCGCAGATGGTTCGCGCGCGAGTCCGGGTCCTGCTCGCCGACGACCAGCGGCTCGTGCGCGACAGCCTCGGCACGCTGCTCGGGCTGCTGGACAGGATCGAGCTGGTCGGGACCGCTGCGGACGGAGAGCAGGCGCTGGCGCTCGCCGCGGAGCACAAACCGGACGTGGTCCTGATGGATCTGCGGATGCCACGGATGGACGGAATCGAGGCCACCAGGCAGCTGCGTGAACGCCAGCCGGATGTCCGCGTGATCGCGCTCACGACCTACGCCGACGACGAGAGTGTGCTCGGGGCGCTGCGGGCCGGCGCCCGCGGCTACCTGACCAAGGACGCCTCGAGCCAGGACATCCACGCCGCGATCCTCACCGTTGCCGCGGGCGAAGCGTCGCTCGACCCCGCCGTGCAGCATCACGTCGTCGCGGCGCTGGCAGCTACCGACGGCCGGGCCGCTGCTCGAGGCGAGTCGGAGCTGCCGGACGAGCTCACTCCCCGCGAAGCCGAGGTGCTCGCGCTGATCGCGGAAGGCCTCACCAATGCCGAGATCGCCGCGCGCCTGGTGGTCAGCCCGGCCACGATCAAGTCCCACATCAACCACCTGTTCGCCAAAGCGGGGATCCGCGACCGCGCGCAGGCGGTCAACTACGCCTATCGCACCGGCATCGCCACGCCACCACCATGAGCCGGGCGCGGCGGTAGGCCTATCGCTGGCATCGATGGACGCTGGTCCTAACGAACGGCGAGCGGTCGCCGCGGCGTGCGCGGTCGCGTCCGAGCGCGGCGTTCGCTGCGAGCGGGCCAGGGTGTTGCACTCGGCTAGCAACGTGCTCGTCCACCTTCGGCCTGCGCCCGTGGTCGCGCGGGTGATGACCGGCACGGCGGCGCTGCACGCCGACCCCGGGCGATGGCTGGAGCGCGAGGTCTCGGTGCTGAGCTTCCTGGCGCCCTCGGGCGTGGCCGTGCGGCCCAGCTCGCTGATTGCCCCGGGCCCGTATCACCAAGACGGACTGTGGCTGACCTGCTGGGAGTGGGTCGGGGACCACAAACGCGGCGGGCTCGAGCACGGTCCGGACAGGCTCGGACGGTCCCTGCGCGACCTTCACGTGTCCCTGTCTGGGTTCGCGGGCGAGCTGGGGGGGCCGCTCGATGTCCAGCGTGAGATCGAGCGTCTGCAGCGACAGCTCCGGCCAACCGAGGCCCTCAGCCGTCAAGCGATCGACCGCCTGCGGACTAGGCTGCTCGCGCTCAGCGCCCCGGTGTTCGCAGCGCCCCTGCCGGTGCAAGCGCTCCACGGCGATGTGTCGCTCGGCAACATCCTCAGTACGAGTGAGCGGCTCGTCTGGAACGATTTCGAGGACACCTTCCGTGGCCCAGTCCAGTGGGACCTAGCTGGATTCGTGATCAGTCTCGGTGCTCGCGGAGCCGACCGCGCGTTCGTCGCGCGGGCGCTCGAGGCTTACGGCTGGGCCGACGAACGAGCTCTCGCCCCGTTCGTGGAGGCGCAGGTTCTCTACCTCGAGATCTGGCAGCACTACGACGCCCAGCGCCGCGCACGCTCTCAATCACCGTCGACCCGTGTCGGCTGCACGTGACCGTGCTCGTCTTCGACGATCGCCACCACCCCGGGCCGCGCGCCGAGCAGCTCGATCGTTGCCCGCGCGGCAGCGTCGACATGCACTTGGGGGTGGCCAGGAGGCCGGTCCTCGTAGAAGGTTCCCGGACCATAGAGCTGTCCATAGCGGACGACCATTCCGCGGGCGTCGAGGACCTGATGCTCGTGCTGCTCCACGACCGCGCCCCGACCCTGCGGTCGCCACGCGATGCTCTGCGCCAGCAGGCGATCGCAACCCGCGCCGGCAGCGGCCGCGATCAGGTTGCGCGTCCCCTCGGTGCGGATCCGATCGTTGCGCTCTGCGTAGTCGCCGAGCTGCTCCAGCCGATCGGGCAGGTCGGTCACCTGATGCATGACGAGCTCTGGCGCGAATGACCGGATGGCATCGGCGAGTCGCTCCGCGTCATAGATGTCGCACACCACCGGCTCGGCGCCGAGCGCTTCGAGTTGCGCGGTGTTCGCCGCTGAGCGGGTCATCCCCGCTACTCGGTGGCCGTCGGTGATCAGGATCGGCAGCAGGCGGATGCCCAAGACGCCCGTCGCGCCAGCCAGAAAGATCCGCTTCGGGCGTGCTTGCGCCTGCTCGTTTGGATCGGATACGTTCACCAGCGGACCGTGGGGAGGGGTTGCGCAACCACAAACTCGAGGAGGACAGGATGACGGTCATGTTCGTTCGCCACCGTGTCGCCGACTATGAGGCCTGGCGTCGTGTGTACGACAGCGTTGGTGAGCTCCAGCGCCAGGGTGGGGTGACCGAAGAAGCGGTCTATCGCGCTGAGGGCCAACCGGATGAGATTCTGGTGATGCATCGGTTCAGTAGCTCAGATGAGGCGCACTCGTTCATGGAGAACCCGGAGCTGCGCCAAGCGATGGAGGATGCCGGGGTGGACGCGGGCTCGCTGCGAGTCGAGTTCTACGAGCGAGCCTGACCGTCCGCGTGATCTGGCGCCGGCGTCGACGCCGCTCGACCCGCTGACCTATTTACGAGGCTCGAGCACGAACACCGGGATCTGCCGGTCGGTCTTGGTCTGGTAGCTGTCGTAGTCGGGCCAGACCTCGACCGCGCGCTGCCACCACACCGCGCGTTCCTCGCCGGAAGCTTCTCGTGCGGTGTAGTCGCCGGTGGATGCCCCGTCCTGCAGCTCAACGAGTGGATGCTCGATGAGATTGTGGTACCAGGCCGGATGCCGAGCAGCGCCGCCCTTGGAAGCCACCGCCGCGTATACGCCGTCGTGCTCGACTCGCATGACCGGGTTCTTGCGCAGCTTCCCGGAACGGACGCCGCGCGAGGTGATCACGACGACCGGGACGCCGCGCAAAGTCGTCCCTGACGTTCCCCCTGAACCTTCGTAGCTATCGACCTGGTCGCGGACCCACTTCTCCGAGCTCGGCTCGTACTCGCCGTGTAGCGGCATGACTGCTCCTTTGGTCTGTGTCACAACAAGCTTAGAAAGTGGCTCCCCAGCGCAGCACGGCGCCGCTTAGGGCCGGCGGTCGCGCGCCTCGAATAGCTCCGTGATCGTCGCAAGGCCATCAGGCTCGGATCGGATGATCAGCGCGATGTGATCCGCGTCCTGAGTAAGCCTGCGCGGCGGTCGGCGAGCGCCTGCCAGCGCATCATCCTTTCCGCGCCATCCGTCTCAGTTAACGAACAGGCGATGGGTAGTTCGGTGCTTGGTGGACCGCCGGGAGCGGCAGCGCTCAACGGCCCACGCGGTAGGTGATATGTGTCGCCTTCGGGGAGTGGATCACCTCGACTGGCTCCAGCCCGGGATCTTCGACGCCCTGGAATAGCGCTTCGCCGTCGCCGAGTAGCACCGGTGCGACGTCGAGCACGAGCTCGTCGATCACGCGCGCTGCAAACGCCTGGCGCACGGTCGAAGCGCCGCCCGCGATCAGGACCTCGCGGTCGCCCGCGGCGGCCACCGCTTGCGCGTAGGCGGCGTCGAAGCCGTCGGTGACGAAGCGGAACGTCGTACCGCCCTCCAGTTCGATCGGCTCGTGGTCGTGGTGCGTGAGCACGAACACGGGCGCATGGTAGGGCGGCTCGTCGCCCCACCACCCCCGCCATTCCTCGTCCCACTCGCCGCGGATCGGGCCAAACATGTTCCGGCCCATCACGTAGGCACCACGTTTCATGGCCAGGTGCTCTCGGGAGCGGGCGTCTCCCTCGTGCAGCGGCTCAGCCAGGTGCCACTGGTGCAGCTGCAGGCCGCCGACACCGATCGGGTTCTCACGATCCTGTCTCGGCCCAGCGATGTAGCCGTCGAGGGAGATGGAGAGGTGAGCGGATGTCTTTGTCATTGGGAAAGAGACTGTCGGAAAGAAATCATCGCACCCGCCCGCTCCAGCGCTCCACGACGCCGGCTCTCGACGCTCCGACCAGGTCGTTGTGCCACGTCACACCGAAGACGCGCTGGCGCGCCGAGGAGTGCTCCAGCTGTGGTCGCCCATCACAACTGGCTCTAGTCGGGATGACCGGTTGACCGTAGAGTCGGGGTCGCAGAAATGCAGGTCAAAGAGACGATCGAGATCGCGCGCTCGCCCGATGAGGTGTGGGTCTTCGTCGCCGACCACGCCAATGACCCACGCTGGTGTAGGAAGGTCAAATCCGTCGAGTCTGCGGGAGCTCGACGGTGGCAGGTGCGGCATAAACCGTTTCCCTTGCGCCCGCCGGTGACGCTGCTGGTCGAACAGCTCGAACTCGATCCGCCCCGTCGGTTGAAACTGCGCGAGGAGGACCGAGCCTCGGTGTTCGAGGTCGAGTACCGGCTGGAGGGAACTGAACGGGGAACCAGCTTTACGCAGATCAGTGACTTCGAACGGAAGACGCTGCCGCGGTTCCTGCGTAAGGGCTTCGCCCGCGGCGTTCAACGCGACGTCCGCCACCAGCTACATGCCCTGAAGCACATGCTGGAGGCTCGGTAGCGGCCGTGATTCCGATATCGAGGGTGGGACGGGAGAATCAGAGGTGGTGGGCTCTCCGCAGACATTGAGCGAGTCGGACAGGCGAACCGTCGCTGGGTGGGCGGCGGACTGCGCACAGCGCGTGCTGTGGTTGTTCGAATCGGAACGCCCAGGTGATAGCCGTCCCCGTGATGCAATCGCCCGAACGCGGGCGTTTGCCCGGGGCGAGCTCGATGTCGCAGAAGAGATCCGATCTCGCTTCGTCGGCGGCGCCCCCGCGGGCGCGGTTGCCACGCCGTCAGCGGTTTCTGCCGCCAGAGCAGCTGCGCAGGCCGGAGCGATTCCCCACATGGGCGCGCACGCCCTGGGTGCCGCCGCGTACGCCGCCAAGGCGGCTGGGCTCGCTGCCCCCGACCTTCCCGGGGCTGTCAGCGACGAGATCGAATGGCAGCTCAGTCATATGTCGCCGGCGACCAGAACCGCACTCCGGCAGCTACCACCAGTGGGTGAGAATAGGTCCGGGCCGCTCGGGCCAGGACTGCTCGCATCGGGCCTTCTTGGCACGATCGTCCGCGATCTCCAAGGCCGGTTTGGCGAGCCCCGAACGCTGACACGCTGTTAGACGCGCCCGGAGAGATTCGAACTCCCGACCTTCGGTTCCGTAGAATGATGGCAGAGGATCTTCTGACTCGGATGAGCCTGTAAATAAAGGCGACAAGCTGCATAGAGATCGCCTGAGTTTTGCTCAGTTTGGTAGCATCGTTGGTAGCAAGGCAACCGTTGGTTCGCCGGAACGATGCGCCCGGAGGTCTCGTCAGTGTCCAACACCCGGTCTCGAAAGCCGAATCGCCGTCGCCGTGGCACCGGCTCGATCATCGTTCGCGACGGCGTCTATTACGGGAAGTGGCGAGCTGCTGGCGGTCACCAGATCATGCGTCGGCTCGGCATGGTCCGCCCCCGCGGCACGCGCCAGGGCCTGACCCGGACTCAAGCCGAAGCCGAGTTGCGGCGTCTGATCGGTGCGGACGTCCGGCCGACAACGGCCGGCGGCGACCGCAGGACGATCTCGGACGTGGTGGAAGCGCATCTCGAGATAAAGCAGAACGCCGGCCTCAAGCGCTCGACCGTCCGGGGATATCGGTCGCTCATCGACGCGCACCTGGTGCCGTATTTCGGGGCGCTCCCAGTCGACCGGATCACAACCAACGACGTTGCCGCTCTGGATCGAGCTCTCCGAGAAGCCGGACTGAAACCGCAGTCGCGTCGAAACGTTTTGGGGCTACTTGGCGCGATGCTCACCACCGCGAAGCGGAGGGGCTGGCTCGCCGAGAATCCGGTCGCCGATTACGACAAGCCGCGCAAGGCGCGCAGCGAGCCGGACGAGCTCTGTTTCCTGACTCTCGAGGAGCTCGAGAAGGTGTTGCGCGAGATGCCAGACGATCCGCTTGGCTATGTCGAGCGGACCCTGGTGCTGACGGCGGCAATGACCGGCTTGCGCCGAGGTGAGCTCCTCGGCCTGCGGTGGAAGGATGTCGACTGGGAGGCGCGGAAAATCAGGGTGGCTCGCACGTTCGTCGGCGGGAAGGAGGACACCCCCAAGTCAGCTAGCTCTCGCCGCGACGTTCCGCTGGCAGATCGTGTTGCCGGAGAGTTGCAACGGCTTTGGGAGGTTACGCCGTACCAGGCCGAGGACGCCCCAGTATTCACCCATCCTCGGGGAACAGGACTCCCGCTCGACGGATCCGCCGTATCGAAGCGATTTCAGCTCGCTCTGCATCGTGCTCACGTGCGCCGGGTTCGCTTCCACGACCTCCGCCACACGTTTGGGACGATGATGGCGCGCGATCCTCGCGTCTCGATGCGAACGCTGCAGGGATGGCTCGGCCACTCCGATCCAGCGACGACAGCGATCTACGCGCACTTCGCACCGAACGACCTGCACGCGGCATGGATCCAGGAAGTCTTCACGCCGCTGTCGGTTGGGAGGGCGATTGCGGACGCCAGCGAGTCGCCACTCTGATTCTGGTCCAGACGGTCGTGGGTTCGATTCCGATCCTTCACCTGCCAGGCGAATCGCCTGAAAGCCGCCGACACGCCGCGCTGACCACTTCGACCGGGAAAACGAGACGTCGAGTGCCGTGACCGCCACCCCCGAACCGCCGGCCCGCTATTACAAGGCGCTTAGGGCAGCTGGCATCGCGCACCTTCGTTTTCACGATCTGCGCCTTACGTTCGGCACCCTGGCCGTCCTCGGACGTGAAGGCATACATGGTTCACGCCGATATCGCGACGACATGATCTACGTGCACCACGTGCCACAGCACGACGCCGCAGGCCGGCTGTCAGCCCGGCTCAGCCGCATCCCGGCGCCACACGGCCTCGACTGCTGGCTGAACTTATCGCTCGAGCTGTGCCCGGTTTCGCCTCGGGGCGGTCGCTTGAACCCCAGCGCGGGTCTCCAAGGATCCGCCCTTGAGTGCGCACTACGCCGCCTGTGCAGCCTGCGAGGTCCACTGCTTCGTTCGACCAAGGATCGTCGTCGGATGCGCCGCAGGCCGTGTCGGAGCGCAGTTAGCTCTCGGCGCCGGGCCTGACCTAGAAGCAGTGGTGCTGCCCTGCAGTCTGGGGACGTCGCGGCTCCGCTACTACATGCGATCAGTAGCGGAGCGAGCAATCCAACGAGCCGGATCGAGGAGCTCTGAGGTGAGGCCTGGAGCGGGACCGGCGATCCTAGAAGGCGCCGGGGATGGAGAACGGGATCAGGATCGTCGTTGCCGCAGCGATTGTGCTGATCAGCACGGAGCTGCGGTGTCGCCGTTGCAGGCCGTCGACGAGCAGGACGGCGAACAGCGGCGCGCTCAGGCGGGTGTCGCTCCAGGCGTCGCCCATCATCGGGATCAGCGCCCCCAAAGCTAGCGCGGAGGCTGCGGCGCTGGTGATGGTCACCTGGCGGCTGAGCGAGGCGAGTGCCGCGGCCGCCGCGGCGAGGATCAGCAGCACGTAGACGAGGTCCCACACCGCGTACGGCGGCCAACTGTTGTGCATCGATCGTCGCACCTCATCGACGATGCCGACCAGGGGAGGGCTCAGGGGCGCACCGCCAACCGGGCCGCCGTAACGGGTCGTGATGTAGGCCTGCCACCCGGCAAATATCACCGTCGGCACGACCACCACCGGCCACGCCCGCGACGCCGCGCTACGCCAAGCGCCGGGGATCGCGCGCTGCCTCCAGGCTCGGACGGCGGCCTCGGCTGCCAGTGCAAGGACCACGACCATCATTACCTCCCGCGCGAGCACCGCGACGCTCAGCGCCAAGGCGGCAGGCCATCTTTGCCCACTGCGCCACATCAGCACCGCGGCCAGCATGCTGGCCGCGGCCAGCGGATCACTCAGATCGCGCAAGACGGGTAGCAGCATGCCGGGCATCAGCGCGATCGCGACCGCCCACCAGGTCGACCAGCCGCGGCGACGGGCATAGATCGCAAACCCGGCAGTGAGGGCGAGCACCACTATGAGGTTGACCGCCAGCAGCGCGAACGGGATTGCGCTGAACCGACCGCCGGCCAGCAGAAACGCAAGCGCCGGATAGGCGACGCGCTGGACTCGGAACCCCTCGCCGGCGGCGCGCAACGCGCTCACCGTCGAGCTGTGTAGCAGCAACGGATCGTGAGCCTGGAGGTAGAAGAACTGGCCGTCGTACCCGTTCGACGTATCGACGAGCGCTCCGGGTGGCGGATGCGTCGCGGCGGCGAAATGGCTCCCGAAGCCGACGAACACGGTGAGGCCGCCGCGGAAGCCGCTCAGGTGCAAGCCGATCGCGAGCAGCAATACGAGAGCAACCATCACCGTCGGGAATAGGACCCGTCCGCGTCCGCTCGAACGGGCGCGTGCCGGGCAGTTCAGGGCCACCGTTGGTTCTGTTACATACATCGAGACGTTCGCGGCGCTGCGAGCCGGGTCATTTGCTGTAGCGCTAACCGCCGCGTAGTCGTTAATCGAACGCGACGGCCGGTCCCTTTACAGCTTGTCGAGACGAACGCGCCAGCCCCTCATTTCACCCCCGGCCTGCGTCCGACCCATCCGAGGGCGGGAGCTCGCTCGTTTCGCATTGCTCCGTTGACCCAGAAGCACGTGCCCAGCGTGGCCTGAGAGAGCCCTCGGAAGCAAAGCCGACCCAGGGCACGGCCGCCGGCAGACCTCGCCCGTAGCGGCGCAGCGAATGCCTCGCCCCGAGAGCATCTGCTAGCTGGCGGGACCGCAGCCAAGCGGGTTCGCAAATCAAAGTGGGCGTGGCCCGGCTGAGGACCACAAGCGGCGCGGACTAGCCCGAGGCTGGTGGTGTTACGTAGACGCATGGACCTATGTACTAACGCCCTTGACGACAGGACCGATGCTGGGCATGCTCCTGTACGTCGGACCTGCCTGCGGGCCAGGTATTTGAAACGTTGGGAGGCGCGCATGCGACGGATAGCGTGTGTGATCAGCGCAGTGCTAGCAGTGGCGATTACATTGTCGCCGTCTTCCGCCTCCGCTGACACTTTGTCCTACTCAGTGTCTCCCGCGGCCTCAGGGGCAACGGTCCATGTGGCACAGGACAGCCCGAACGAAGTCGCCGATATCACTTTCTCCGGGAACGCGGGGCAGGTCGTGGCTGTCGACGCCGACAACTGGCATGACGGTTGTCAAAACATGGCGTTGCTCAATCCAGATGGATCCACCGCCTGGAGCGGCGGTGGCTGCAGCGCGCGGTCAACCGGACGCATCGCGCTCCAGCAGAGCGGAACGTACACCTTTCAGCTCGTCCCCACCGACCAGAATACGGGATCGATTGACCTCACGTTCTTCGACGCGACCACCACCGGCAGCTACTCGGTAGTGCCGAGCGCGTCTGGCGACACGGCAACGGTCTCGACGTCCCCCTGGCAGGTCGCAGACGTGAGCTTCTCCGGCTCTTCGGGAGAGGTCGTGGCCGTCGACGCGGACGCGTGGCGAGATGGCTGCAAGAATATGACGCTGGTCAATCCAGACGGCACGTCGGCTTGGAGCGGCGGCGCGTGTAGCTCCAAATCCTCCGGCCGCATCTCGTTGAGCCAGACCGGCACGTATACGTTCGAGCTCGATCCGACAGACCAGAACTCGGGGACGATCGCCATGACGGTGTTCGACGTCCCGGCAGCCAGTCTGTACACGGTGAGTCCAAGCTCGTCAGGGAGCGCGGCATCAATCTCAACTAGCCCGTGGCAAGTGGCACAGGTGAACTTTTCCGGCTTTACCGGCGAGATCGTCGCAGCAGACGCAGACAACTGGCAGGATGGCTGCAAGAACATGACGCTGGTCAATCCAGACGGCACGTCGGCTTGGAGCGGCGGCGCGTGTAGCTCCAAATCGACCGGGCGCATCGCGTTGAGCCAGACCGGCACCTACACGCTTAGGCTCGATCCTGCAGATCAGAACGCTGGCACCATCGCCATGACGGTCTTCGACGTGCCCGCGACGGCAGACTACTCCGTTGTCCCAACCCCCTCCGGCGGCAATGTCAGGGTGCAGACCACGCCATGGCAGCTAGCACGCGTTTCGTTCTGGGCGACCGCGGGGGACCCCATCACGATCACTGAACCCAATTGGGACGATGGGTGTAAGAACCTGGATCTTCGCAATCCCGACGGCTCGCCCGCCTGGACAGGGGGCGCATGCAGTTCGAGCTCGACAGGGAACGTCACGTTACAACAGACTGGTACGTATACGTTCATACTGACGCCAAACGACCAATACAGCGGCTACATTGACATAACCGCTACCGACACAGGCGTCAACGCTGCCGCCTTGGCCGCGCAATTCAGGCCATACCTTAACTTTGATAGCTCAGAAAAATGGCGGCCGCTCAACGTTGAAGATTTTCTGAACGAGCGCGACCCGGCGACGGGGAGGAACTGGAACGAGCTTTGCTCACCGACCACGGGTTGCGTGGCCCTGATGGGGGACTCCAGCCTGCAGCAGCACCCTACGACTGATAGCTACATCAGTATCAACCACGATGGTGCGTCAGACCCGGACTCCTATGTATCACCCAATCCAGCATGCCATCAGACAGACGTCGACAATTATCCCCTACATGACTGCGATACTGGGCCAGCATCGGCTATCTATTATCATTTGGTGGGGCCATCCCCCGGTGGTTACACGTACATCGATTATTGGATCTACTACAGGTACAACCAGGCGCTGGGCGATGTGGGCAATCATGCTGGCGATTGGGAAGGGATCACCGTTGCCCCGGCTACCACGGGTAACGCGATCGCGTATGTTGAGCTCTCAGACCATGGGTCATGGGACAGCTACCTGCCTGCCGGGCTCGACTGCGGGCTAGGTATCTCCACCCCGGGGACATGCTCCACCAGTAGCCAGCCGCTCGCGAGCGGGCTCAACGTGGACGTGTTCCCCGCCGCAGGGTCGCACGCGAACTACGCGCAGCCAGATAGCGCGGCACTGAACGACAATCCGAACGATGGCGGCGCCCTATGGGGAAACAATCAGCAGGCGAGTGCGCTGATCCCCCTCCCGGCGACTGCCGGTGAAGGAAATCTTTGGACCAGCGGCCCAGAGAACTGGACTGACTGGCCTGGCGCCTGGGGGGAGACCCCTGAGCCCGGCACGCCGTCGGGGTCTCCATGCGGGCCGGCTGCGCCTCCCCCTGCGGCCGCCGGCGATTGCGGCGCAGACCATGCAGGGCATTACTATGCTCCATGGAGTCAGACCGGCGGTAATCTTTCCTGTTCAGGTGCCGACTGTCCACAACTGCGCCGAAGGGCGTCCGGCCCGGCGCCGTTGGCGTGCTCAAGCTGGTTTGGGGCAGGGGTTGTTGCTGCTGCGTGCGACCCGACACCGATGCAAAACGCTGTTCGCACGCGTCGCCTGAGCTCGCGCGGGTCTTTTACCATTACCTTGCCTAGCACACGACGCAAGGCAGCAACCGCACCTGGCCTGGCCCAATTGCTTGGGGCCCCGCTCCACCCTGGCGCGCTAGCCATCATCAGTGGGGTCATCCCCCGTCACACCCAGCTGCTCGTTCGAGCGGTCAATGGCCGGAAGCTCATCACCGCGACGTTTCTGATTTCCAGACAGTTGCGCGGACATGCGGTGATACGCGTTTCCCGCGGACCGCACGGCGAACCCATCGTGTGGCTGGTGCTAAGGGGGAAGAAGATCAAACCCGTTGCTCTACAACGTCAAACACTGCCGGCACCACGTCGACGGCGAGCCAGGTCGGCGTTCTGACCGCTGAGCTCGTGGCCGCCCCAAGAAAGCAACTGGTGCCCGATCGCCCCACGGCTGGTAGCCAAGATGCCAGCCGCGACGGCTCAGGAGGTCGCTAGAGCTGGCTCCACCACAAGATCAGTGGAAGTGCGGTGCTTGCAGCGGTCAGCGCCAGCCCGATGGCTCGTATCTCTCCACCGGGATAGCGCCTTCCGCGGACGATCCCGACTGCGAGCAGGCCCATCGTCGCTAGGTCGAGGATGACCACCGACAGGTATTGAGGGCTGCTGGTCAGGTCCTTGGAACGGTCCCAGAGCACGCCTCCGTTGCCGTATTGGCAGCCTGCGGGTGGGTGGCCGTGAAGCCGTTGACCCGTGCCGGTGGTCCCGATCACGTAGTTTGGGTTCCCCCGGAGAGTGAAGCCAGCGCCGTCGGGGGTCCAGACGATGCAGTAGCGACCTTGGCTGTCCGTGCGAAACCCGCCGACCCGGTAGGCGCCCGGGCCTGTGACGTCAAACGAAGCGTTGGGGTAGCGCAGCTGCCCTTGGTAGACGAATGTCTTGGCGGTGGTGGTCGCACAGTCGGACGTATCAAACCCACACGCCAGCCAGCCACCAGCGGCGTGTGCGAGCAGCACAAGAACGCACCAGAACATCGCCACCCCCGCGGCGAGTCCGCTCACCCGCGCAAATCGCAGCCACGGCCGTCTGGTCGGCATCACACCCTAATTTCAGCCTCGCGACGGGTATACGATAGTCCGTATCCGGTGAGCGAGCCGACAGGTTAGCGCCAACTGCTTCAGCGCCAGGATCCCGATCTGGTGTGCGCTCGCAGGAGCGCGGCTGGTCTATGGCGACGTTCAGTCGCGCTCCGTCCTACTCGAATGCGACGACTAGGCGGGAGGTCTCCTGATTCTGCGTGCCCGTCCGCCCTCCGGGACGAGGGCACCGAGGCCGCGCGTACATCTCGTCTCACTGCACGAAATCGCGTGTCCGCATTGCAGAATGCTGCATTCGGGCGCCAGCGCGAGCGCACTCAACCTCCTCCAACGCTCAAGGCCAGGGTTCTCTGAGCCGGACCGGGTTTGACGGAGACTGGGTTTGGTGGGTTGTGATCTTTTCATCGAGCCATGCTCTGAACCCGTAGAGCGGCGAGGGTCTCGAACTCGATCGGCGGGATGTCGCCGAGGGCTTCGTGCAGGCGGTCGTGGTTAAACCAGGCGATGTATTCGACGACGGCGAGCTCGAGTTGGGATCTGGTTTGCCAGACGCGGTCGGAGATCAGCTCGGTCTTGAAGCTGTCGACGAAGCTCTCGGCCAGCGCGTTGTCGTAGGCGTCGCCGACCGATCCGACGGAGGCGAGCACCCGGTGGTCGTCGAGCACTTGGGTGTAGTCGCCCGACGTGTATTGACTGCCCATATCTGAGTGTGCGACCAGCCGGAAGTCGGCGCCGTGCTCGCGGGTGCCGAGCGCCATTCTGAGCGCGTCGAGGACCAGGTCGGTACGCATGTGCGAAGCGAGCTGCCAGCCGACCACGCGGCGGCTGAACACGTCGATGATGAACGCGAAGTAGACGACGCCCTCCCAACAGCGCAGATACGACAGGTCGCCGACCCAGAGGCGGTTGGGCTCATCAGCGGTGAAGTTCCGTTGCACCAAGTCGGGTCGCCGGTGGGCGTTCGGGTCGGGCTTGGTCGTGCGCCACGACTTGCCGCGACGCTTGGCCCCCTGGATGCCGTGGGAGCGCATCAGCCGCTGCACCTGGCAGCGCGGGACCCGCTCACCCGCCCGCAGCAGTGCCTTCCAAGTCCGGCGGTACCCATAGGCCTCGTAGTTCTTCTTGTGCGTGCTGCGGATCACCGCGAGCACTCGCTCGTCCTCGAGCTGACGCTGCGAGCGGGCGCCGCAGCGGCGGTGATAGTAGGCGGACGCCGACACGCCCAGAGTCCGGCAGATCGGCTCGACGCCGAAGCGATCACGATGCTCATCGACGAACACGCTCACCTCGGACGGTCTGCGTCGAGCTCGGTCGCAAAAAACACCGACGCGGCCTTCAGGATCTCGTTCGCGCGGCGGAGCTCGAAGTTCTCCTTGCGCAACTGCTTGATCTCCTCGCGCTCCTCGCTGGTCGGCAGATCAGGCCGCAAGCCACTATCGGCCTCGGCCTGGCGCACACGCTTGCGCAACGTCTCGGGATGCATCCCGAGATCCCGCGCCACGTGCGAGATCGGCCGGCCGGACTCCAAGGCCAGCCGCACACCACGCTGGATCAGCTCATCTGGGTACTTCCGGGGTCTTGACATCCGCGGAGGGTCTCCTGTCCCGAGGACAGATCGTCCTCGATTCAAAGCCTCCGTGAAACCCGGCCTGGCTCAGGTCGGCTACCACGACGGTCATGGCTCCCAGCCTAGGCTTGGCTCTGCTCCAACTTCGCGGGCGTCGCTCGGCTCGTGCTGCGGCTGGTCGAGTTCGAGTTGTTGTTCGGCTTCGATCGCGGCTTCGTGGGCGAGTGGCGTGTCGATCGAGGGTGTTTCTCGTTCTGAGCGGCTCATTTGTTCGGCGAGCGCCGAGAGACGGTCTTGTCCGTCGGCGAGCTCGAGCTCGTCGATCGCGCCGTAGATGTGGGTTTGTTCGCGGGCTCGGGTGAGGGCGACGTAGGAGCCCTGGTGGGTCGCGTGGTCGGAGATGATCAGGTGGGCGGTGTCGGTGGTCTGCCCTTGGGCGGGGAAGGGGTGCTGGACGTAGGCCAGGCGGATGTCGCCCTGGTCGATCTGTGCCCGGTCGAGGTGTACGTCGCGGTCGTCTGGGAGCCGGAGGTTGATCCGTTGGCCGTCGCGGGCGACGTTGGTGATGTGGGCGGTGGTGCCGTTACGAAGGGCGCCTAGTTCGGGGTGAGGGGTGGTGCGGCGGATTTGGATCTCGTCGCCGGCGTGGAGTTTGTAGGGGCGGCCGGGGAGGTCGGCGCTGTGGCGTCCGAGTTCTCCTGCTTGGTGGCGGATCGCTTGGGCGCGGGCGTTGAGCTCGTCGAGGTGCTCGTTGGTGGCTTGGGCGAGCACGAGTGTTCGTTTGCCGCCTTGCCGGTCGGCGTGTGCTTGCTCGAGCGCCAAGTCTTCGACCTGCCTTGGGTCTTCGGCCGTGTGGACGCGGTCTCGCTGCGCGTAGGAGCGCAGCGCGGCCTCGGACTCGTGCTCGCG
>JAFAZB010000378.1 GCA_019240015.1 Solirubrobacterales bacterium | reverse complement strand
CGGATCGGCGGCGTCGGGCTCGAAGTGCTCGCCAAGGAGGCGCTGGAGCGCCACTTCCGCGCCTACCCCCGCGTCGAGCGCGAGGTCCTCCCGGTCGGAGGCGTGCTCCAGTGGCGCCGGGACGGCGAGCTGCACATCTGGAATCCGGACACGATCGCCAAGCTCCAGCACGCCGTGCGCGGCCAGAACGGCGATCCGTATCAGACCTATGAGGACTTTGCGCGGCTTGCCAACGAGGACGCGACGCGCAAGGCGGCGCTGCGCGGGCTGATCACGCTGCGCTACGCCGAGCAACCGGTGCCGCTCGAGGAGGTGGAGCCCGCGACCGAGATCGTCAAGCGCTTCACCACCGGCGCGATGAGCCTGGGGGCACTCGGCCGTGAGGCACACGAAACGCTCGCCATTGCGATGAACCGGATCGGCGCCAAGTCGAACACCGGCGAGGGGGGAGAGGACCCCTCCCGCTACCGCCCCGATGCCAACGGCGACATGCGACGCTCCGCGATCAAGCAGGTGGCCTCCGGTCGCTTCGGGGTGACGATCCATTACCTGGTCAACGCCGACCAGCTCCAGATCAAGATGGCGCAGGGCGCCAAGCCGGGCGAGGGCGGGCAGCTGCCCGGGCACAAGGTCGACGACTACATCGCCAAGATCCGCAGCTCGACCCCGGGCGTGGGCCTGATCTCGCCGCCGCCCCACCACGACATCTACTCGATCGAGGACCTCAAGCAGCTGATCTACGACCTGCGCTGCGCCAACCCAACCGGATCGGTGTCGGTCAAGCTCGTCTCGGAGGTCGGCGTCGGCACGGTCGCGGCGGGCGTGGCGAAGGCCAACGCCGACCACGTCACGATCTCCGGGCACGACGGGGGCACCGGGGCATCGCCGCAGTCCTCGATCCAGGCCGCCGGGGTGCCGTGGGAGATCGGGCTCGCCGAGACCCAGCAGACGCTGCTGTTGAACGACCTGCGCTCCCGGATCACGGTCGAGGTCGATGGTCAGATCAAGACCGGACGGGACGTCGTGATCGGCGCGCTGCTGGGAGCCGACGAGTTCGGCTTCTCGACCGCGCCGCTGATCGCGATGGGTTGCATCATGATGCGCGTCTGCCACTTGAACACGTGCCCGGTGGGGATCGCCACCCAGGACCCCGAGCTGCGGGCGCGCTTCCGGGGCACCGCCGATCAAGTCGTCAACTACCTGATGCTGGTCGCCGAGGAGGTGCGCCAGCTGATGGCCAGGCTCGGCGTCCGCAAGCTCGGGGACATGATCGGCCGTACAGAGCTGCTCGAGATGGACACCGCGATCGAGCACTGGAAGCAGCGCGGCGTCGACCTGTCGATGGTCCTCTCCAGCCCGGAGCTGCCGCCCGATGCGCCGCGCTGCCGGACCCGGCCCCAGGTCCCGGTGCTCGATGACGCGCTCGACTGGGAGCTGTTGCGGATGTGCGCGCCGGCGCTCGACCGCCGCGACGGCGTGCGCCTGGGCCCGCTTCCGGTGCGCAACGTGAACCGCACCGTGGGCGGGATCCTGTCCGGCGAGATCGCGCGCCGGCATGGGATCGATGGGCTGCCCGAGGGAACGATCGAGGTGTCCTTCTACGGCTCGGCGGGCCAGAGCTTCGCCGCCTGGCTTGCTCCGGGGATCACGTTCTCGCTGCGCGGGGAGACCAACGACTACACGGGCAAGGGGCTGTCGGGCGGCGTGGTCTCGGTGCGGCCGCCGGACGGCGCCCGGTTCCATGCCGAGGAGAACATGATCGTCGGCAACACGGTGCTGTACGGGGCCACCGCCGGCCGGGCGTTCTTCCGCGGCCTCGCCGGCGAGCGCTTCGCCGTCCGCAACTCAGGCGCGCACGCGGTCGTGGAGGGGGTCGGCGATCACGGTTGCGAGTACATGACCGGCGGACGGGTGGTCGTGCTCGGTACCACCGGGCGTAACTTCGCCGCCGGGATGAGCGGTGGAATCGCCTACGTCTACGACAAGGACCGCCGCTTCGAGGGCCGCTGCAACCTGGAGCTGGTCGATCTAGAGCCGCTGGGCGAGGAAGACGACGACGAGGTCAAGGCCCTGATCGGCGAGCACGCCCAGCGCACCGGTTCGCTGGTCGCGCGCAATCTGCTTGCGTCCTGGGAACGCGCCCGCGAGCGGTTCGTGAAGGTGATGCCGCGCGATTACAAGCGCGCACTGGAGCAGCAGCGGGAACGGGAAGCGGCGGCGGCGCAGGTTTAGGGGGGCGCGGCTCGGGGGGCGCAGCCCGGGGGGCGGCGGCTCGAGGGGGCGAACGCGCGGCGGGGACGGCGACCTCGCGCCGCGCGCGATCATCAAAATCGCGCACTCGTGCCCCCGCCCGAGGGGGTGGTCGCATCCACCAGCGACGATGCGATCGTTCGCGGAACCACCCCTGAAAACCGTCGGGGGTGTGTGCGATCCGGTGCGATCGGACGGTCGCGAGCCTGGCGCGACCGCGGCCCGGGACCCTTGGGTCAGCCGAGCAGCGAGGCTGTGACCCCCTGGATCGTGTCGATTCCGTAGGCCATCGACGGATCGCCGTCCGTCATGACCGCGATCGAGAACTTCCTGCCGTGGCCCTCGAGCCGCGCGATCTGGTGCACCAGCTGGCCCAGGCCGGTCGGCTCCGAGCCGTCCTTGAAGAACACCTGATAGCCAAGCGGCCGTGCCACCACCGGAACGCCCCAGCTCTGAGAGGGCTCGATCGTGGAGAGCAGGAACCGGGCGTAGCCCACGAACTCGCGCGGGATCAGCGAATCCATCTGGAAGAAGAAG
>JAFAZB010000223.1 GCA_019240015.1 Solirubrobacterales bacterium | reverse complement strand
CTCGAGCTCGGTGCCGATCATCATGCTGACCGCGAAGTCCGAGGAGATCGACAAGGTGGTGGGGCTCGAGCTCGGCGCCGACGACTACATCACGAAGCCGTTCTCGCTGCGAGAGTTCTCCAGCCGGATCAAGGCCGCGCTGCGCCGGGCCGAGATGATCCGGCCTGCCGAGACCGCCCCCGATGAAGCGCCGTTGGTGGTAAGAGAGCTGAGGATCGACTTCCCCAAGCGGACGGTGCGGGTGCGTGGCGCTGACGCTCAGCTCACATACGTCGAGTTCGAGATCCTGTCCGCGCTGGCGCGCGCGCCCGGGCGCGTGTTCACGCGCGACATGCTGCTGGCGCGGATCTGGGGCGACTCCGCCTATCGTGACCCGCGCACGATCGACGTCCATATCCGCCACCTGCGCGAGAAGATCGAAGGCGATCCCAAGGACCCGGAGTACCTGTTCACCGTTCGTGGAGTCGGATACCGGTTCCGCGACAGCGAACTGTAAGCAGACGGGAGCCCGAGATGAGACTGTCGCTGAGCAACCGTCTGGCGCTCGTGTTCTCGGCGATCACCCTGCTGGCAGTGGGTGGCCTGTACCTGTACGTGGCCCCGGGGCTCCAGACGCGGCTGCTGAGCGAGAAGTTGCACCAGCTCGCCACCGCGGCAAAGGCCGACTCGGCTCCGATCGTGGATACGGTGGGCGCGACGGATCTCGCCTCCGTCGTGAGCGCGAGGGTCGAGCGCGCGGCGCTGATGTCGGGCGACAGGGTGACGCTGCTGTCGGTGAACGAGGCGCCCGGCGGAGCACAGCTTCCACCCGTGGCCGACTCGAGCAACCCGGCCGCCACGGGCGAGCTGTCCTTCCCGGTCGCCTATCGCGCCGCGGCCAATGGCCAGCCCGCCACCGGGATGGAGTCGGCGAAGTCGGGTGAGGTCGCGGAAGCGGCCTCACCGGTGAGCTTCGCAGGCCACCTCGCGGCGGTGATCGTCTACTCGGCGCCCGTCTCGGACGTGCTGCACAGCGTCGCGATCGTGCACCACGAGATCCTCGTCGCGGGCGCGGTGGCGCTGCTGCTGGCGCTCGTCGGGGGCTACCTGACCGCCAACGCCGTGGCGCAGCGGGTCAAGCGACTCGAACGCGCCGCCGAGGAAGTCGCGGCGGGCAACTTCAACCACCCGATCGCAGTCGACTCGACTGACGAGCTCGGCCAGTTGGCGGTCGCCTTCAACGCCATGCAGCGCCAGCTGGCACAGCTCGAGCTGGCGCGCAAGAAGTTCATCGCGACCGCTTCTCACGAGCTGCGCACCCCGATCTTCTCGCTTGGCGGCTTCGTCGAGCTGCTGGAGGACGAGGATCTCGACCTGGAGACCCGCCAGCGGTTCTTAGAGCAGGTCAAGCAGCAGGTGGAGCGGCTGCGCAAGTTGTCGGTCGACCTGCTCGATCTGTCTCGGCTCGAGTCGGGCTCGCTGGAGTTGCGCGAGGAGGAGGTCGACCTCGGCGAGCTGACTCGCTCCGTGTCGGGTGAGTTCGAGCCGACACTCCATCAACACGACTCGCATCTGGAGCTGCGGCTCGCCGCGCGCCGGATCGACGCTCAGTGCGACCCGGTCAGGATCGCCCAGATCATGCGGATCCTGATCGACAACGCCCTCACCCACACTCCTGCCGGAACCCGGATCGTCGTGACCGCCGCCCGCAACGACGGACGGGTCCGCCTCGCCGTCCGCGACGACGGCGAGGGCATCGACCGCGACGCGCTGCCCCGTATCTTCGAGCCGTTCTTCACCGCCGACGATGCCCAGGGCTCCGGACTCGGGCTGGCAATCGCCAGCGAGCTCGCCGACCGGATGTCGGGGCGGCTGTCGGTCAACTCGGCGCCCGGCGAGACCGTCTTCACGCTCGAGATCCCGGCGTGAGCTCGACCGCCGGCGCCGAGCCGCCGGATCGCCTCGTGCTGGCGCTGGCGCTGGCGATCCGCGAGCGGATCCTGCCCGAGCTCGGCTCCCTGGCGGGACGCGCGCAGGACGGCTCGGGCGCAGGCGGAGACCTGACGTTCGCGATTGACGCGATCGCCGAGACGGCGCTCGCGGAGCTGATCGCCGAGCGGGCGCCACGACTGGCGTTCTATTCCGAGGATCGGGGGCTCGTCGCCCAGCCCGACGCCACGGATGTGCTGATCGTCGATCCGATCGATGGGACACGTCCGGCGATGGCCGGGCTCGAGTCGGCGTGCGTGGCGGTGGCGCTGGCGCCGCTCGGCGACGGTGAGCCGACGATGGCGGAGCTGGAGGAGGGCTGCGTGGTCGAGATCAAGTCCGGCGGGTGGTTCCTGGCCACGCGCGATCGAGGTTTGCTCGCCTGGCCCCGGCCGGTGCGGCTCAGCGCCAACGCCGACGTGACACGAATGTTCTGGGGATACGGCTTTCGCGGCCGGCCCGTGCGGGCAGTGGCGGAGGTGTTGGCGGAGCTGATCGACGCCTCCTCCGTTGGCGGCGGGACGTTCGAGCTCGGATCGCAGGCGTTTGCGATGACCAGGGTCCTCACCGGGCAGTTCGACGCGGTGATCGAGGTGGGCTCGCGAATGATCGACGAGGTCCCTGGAATCCGCGCGGAGTTCGAGCGAGTGGGGCGCGGGGAGGTGCTCAACAACTCGCCGTATGACCTCGCGGCCCCCTGGCTCTGCTTGCGCGAGGCGGGCGCGGTCGTCACGGACGGGTGGGGCAAGCCGCTCGACGGCCGGCGCCTGCTTGGCTCGGGCCACGGGTTTCAGATGTCCTCGATCTCGGCGGCCAACCGCGAGCTCCACGAGCAGCTCGTGCGGGCGGTCGACGACGGCCTGGAGCGGCTCAGGAAGCTGTCGCGCTGAGCGTACGGTTATCTTCACGGCCCGCGGCGCGCTGACGCCCGCGTCACCCGATGCTCCAGCCCGTTTCAGTCGCCCACAAGCACCTCGCCGATTACGCGAGCATCGTTGGGCGCGCGCTGGTCGAGGAGATTCGCGAGCGCGCCGAGCGGCTGCGAGGCAAGCGGATCCTGCATGTTTCCGCGACGTCGTTCGGAGGCGGCGTGTCGGAGATCCTCTACACGCTGGTGCCGCTGATGATCGACGTCGGTCTGGAC
>JAFAZB010000172.1 GCA_019240015.1 Solirubrobacterales bacterium | reverse complement strand
CTGGGTGATTCTCGCCAGCTATTTCATGGTTGTGCTGGGGATCGGGTTCGTCGCTCGGTTGTCGATCAAGACCGACGTCGACTTCTTCCTCTCGGGGCGCTCGCTGCCCGCGTGGATCACGGGCCTCGCGTTCATGGCCGCGAATCTCGGTGCCCTGGAGATCCTCGGCCAGTCGGCCAACGGCGCTCAATACGGCGTCGCGGCCGTCCACTACTACTGGATCGGCGCGGTCCCGGCGATGGTCTTCCTGGGGCTGGTGATGATGCCGTTCTACTACGGGGCCAAGGTCCGCTCGGTGCCCGAGTACCTCCGGTTGCGCTTCAACGACGCCGCGCATGCGTTCAATGCGGGCACGTTCGCGGTCGCGACGGTGCTGCTGTCCGGCGTGAACCTGTTCGCGCTCGCGCTGATCCTGCATCTGCTGATCGGTTGGTCGATCCCGACCGCGATCCTGATCGCCGCGGCGATCGTGCTCGTGTACATCACGCTCGGCGGGCTCACCTCCGCGATCTACAACGAGGTGCTCCAGTTCTTCGTGATCGTTGCGGCGCTGCTGCCGCTGACGCTCGTGGCGCTGCATTCGATCGGCGGCATCCACGGGATCGAACAGCGGGTCAAGCACTTCCAGGCGCTGGGCTCAAATGGTCTGCACGCCTGGCGTGGGCTCGGGATCCACCACGTCACGAATCCGCTCGGGTCCGACTGGATCGGGGTCGTGTTCGGACTCGGGTTCGTGATCAGCTTCGGTTACTGGACTACCAACTTCGCCGAGGTGCAACGGGCCCTGTCTGCCCGCAACCTGTCGGCCGCGCGGCGCACACCGCTGATCGGCGCGTTCCCGAAGACTTTCATCCCGCTGATCATCACCCTGCCCGGGCTGATCGCGGTGCTGCTCGTCCATGGCCTCGGGGTCGGCAAGGCCGTGGGGGTCCAGTACAACACCGCGATCCCGCACCTGATCGCAACCTTCCTCCCGGAGGGCATGCTGGGGCTCGCGGTCACGGGCTTGATGGCGGCGTTCATGGCCGGCGTGGCGGCGAACGTGACCGCCTTCAATACCGTCGTCACCTACGACCTGATCCAGGCATATTTCGCCAAGGACCGCGACGAGCGGTTCTACCTGCGGGCTGGTCGGCTGGTGACGATCGCGGGAATCGTGGTGTCGGTCGGCACAGCGTTCATCGCCGAGGGCTACTCGAACATGATGAACTACATCCAGCAGCTGTTCTCGATCTTCAACGCGCCGCTGTTCACGACGTTCATCGTCGCGATGTTCTGGAAGCGGGCGACGGCCTGGGGCGGTTTCTTCAGCCTGGTGGCGGGAACGGTCGCGGCCTACACGACCAACCGCCTCAACGCGTACCACGTGATCTTCCACTTCGGCTCGCAGCTGGCCGCGAGCTTCTGGCAGTCGATCGCCGCTTTCATCGTCGGCACGGTGGTGCTGGTGGTGGTCTCGCTGGTCACCAAGCCGAAGCCCGTCGAGGAGATCCGGGGATTGGTCTGGGGACTGACACGCAAGGAGGAGCGCGAAGAGAACGCGGATCCTCGGGACAAGCTGTGGTGGCGCTCGCCCGTGTTGCTCGGCGCCGTGCTGGTGGCCATGTTGATCGTGCTGAACATCCTGTTCGCGTAAGGAGGGCTTGTGACGACCTTGAAAGAGCGTCGAGAGCGGATCAGAGAGCGAGCCGGCAGAGACGAGCCGCTGCCGCCGACCGGCAGCACCGACGAGGAGGAAGCGGAGTCCGCCAAGGCGGCGAACTGGTTCGACATCCGCCGGCTGATCGGCGCCGTGTTCCTCGTCTACGGCCTGATGCTCACGGTGACCGGGATCGTCGGCTCCTATCACGTCAAGCACAAGGCGGACGGGATCAACGTCGACCTCTGGACCGGGATCGGGATGCTCGTGTTCGGAGCGCTGATGGTGTTCTGGGCGCTCACCCGACCCACGGTGCCCGAGCCGGCCGAGACACGCGGGCAGGGCTCAGGGCGAATCCGGCGGGCGCCCGCCTGACCGCGCGGCGGCGCTACTGGAGCGTCGCCTCGACGGTGATCTGCACTCCGCCGAGCGCCCGGGAGATCGGGCAGTTCTTGCCGGCATCGTCCGCGGCCTGCTGAAAGGCCGCCTGGTCGATTCCCGGCACGCGTCCTGAGACCGTCAGCTCCGAGCTGGTCACCGTGGGGGCGCCATCCCGCTCATCGAGCGTGACCTTGGCGCTCACCTCCAGGTGCTCGGGCTGGTTTCCGGCTTGCGTGAGCCCATGAGCCAACGCCATCGAGAAGCACGAGGAGTGCGCCGCGGCGACGAGCTCCTCGGGGCTCGTCTTGCCCTCTGAGCGTTCCGTCCGCGACGCCCAGGTCACCGGCAGCTCGCCGAGCGCGCCGCTCGCGCCCGTCACCGCCCCGTGGCCGTGCACCAGATCTCCGTCCCACTCTGCATTCGCGGTGCGCTCCGCCATCGGCATCTCGCTCTACCTCCGTCCTAGTGATGGTCGATCACGCGGTCGATCAGCCCGTATTCGACCGCCTCCTCCGGTTTGAAGAATCGGTCGCGCTCCATGTCGGCATGTACCTGCTCGAGGGGTTGGCCGGTGTGCTGCGCGTAGATCTCATCGATCCGCTGGCGTACGTTGAGGATCTCGCGAGCGTGGATCTCGATGTCGGTCGACTGCCCCTCGAAGCCGGCCGAGGGCTGGTGGATCAGCAGCCGGCTGTTGGGCAGCGAGAAGCGCTTGCCCTTGGTACCGCCGGTGAGCAGCAACGAGCCCATCGACATCGCGATCCCGATGCAGATCGTCTGGATCTCCGGCTTGATGAACTGCATCGTGTCGTAGATCGCCAGCCCCGAGTAGATCGAGCCGCCCGGGCAGTTGATGTACAACGAGATGTCCTTGTCGGGATCCTGGGACTCCAGATGCAGCAGTTGCGCGACCACCAGGTTGGCGATCATGTCGTCGATCGGGGTCCCCAGGAAGATGATCCGCTCGTTGAGCAGGCGGCTGTAGATGTCGAACTCGCGCTCGCCGCGCGCGGTCCGCTCGATCACCATCGGCACCAGAGGCATACCTGGAACCCTACGACACCGGGCGTCGCGGCCCGGGTGCCGCAGGGGCCCTCAGGGACTCACGACCGCCGTGCCCTCGAATGCGCCGGCGCGGAGATCAGCCAGCGCTTGCTCGGCGTGCTCCAATGGATAGCTGGTGAGCGTCGTCACGACCGGGATGCGGACCGCCAGCGCCAGGAACTCCTCACCGTCGCGCCGGGTCAGGTTCGCGACCGAACGAACCGTCCGCTCGTGCCACAGGAGCTCGTATTCGAACGAGGGGATGTCGCTCATGTAGATCCCCGCGCACACCACGATGCCGCCCGGAGCGAGCACCCGCAGCGCCGCCGGAACGAGCTCGCCCGCGGACGCGAAGATGATCGCCGCGTCAAGCGGCTCGGGGGGAGTGTCGCCGCTGGCGCCAGCCCACACCGCGCCCAGTTCGCGCGCAAACCGCTGCCCGCGCTGATCCCCGGGACGCGTGAACGCGAACACCCGCCGGCCTTCGAACACGCCCACCTGGCAGATCATGTGGGCGGCCGAACCGAACCCGTACAGCCCAACCCGGGCGGCATCGCCGGCGAGCCGCAGCGCGCGAAAACCGATCAGGCCCCCGCACAGCAACGGCGCCGCCTGCTGATCTGACAGCTGATCCGGGAGCGGAAGGCAGAAGCGCTCGTCGGCGACAGTCAGCTCGGCGAACCCGCCGTCGATGTCACGGCCGGTGAACCGCGCCCGCGCGCACAGGTTCTCGCGGCCGCTGGTGCAATAAGCGCAGGTGCCGTCGGTCCAGCCGAGCCACGGGACGCCAACCCGCCGGCCATCCTCGGTCCGAGCCACGATCTGATGCCCGAGCACGACCGGCAGCCTGGTGGCGGCGATCTCACCGTCGCGCAGATGAAGGTCGGTTCGGCAGACGCCGCATGCGCCGACGGTCAGCAGCAGTTGGCCGTCGGCAGGCTCGGGGTCCGGCAGCGTGACCGGAGCGAGTGGCTGCCCCTGGCGCTCGAGCACGACTGCTCGCATGAGAGCCACGGTAGCCGCTCCGGGGTGGGCGCGGTCACCGTTAGCGGTTCGCGCAACCGGGTAGCACTGCGCT
>JAFAZB010000349.1 GCA_019240015.1 Solirubrobacterales bacterium | reverse complement strand
CCAGGTCGGCCATCTCGATGGTGATGGGGACCTTCGGAGTCAAAGATGCCGCTGACTGACGAGGACGTCCGCGAGATCCTGCGGCTGATCGACGAGTCCGACGTGGAGGAGCTGCACATCGAAACGGAGGGGTTCGCGCTTCACGTGTCAAAGGGGGGCGGTGGAGGTGTCGACTCGCGGTCTCCGGAAACGGCGCGAGGAGACCGCGAATCGGCATCCCCACCGCCCCAGGACACACGGAGGCTCACGGAGGCAGCTGGGAAGCCGCCGCCCCAGCAACCCGAGGCCGACGCGGAGCCCGAGGCCGAGGATGGCCTCGCCACGATCGAGGCGCCGATGCTCGGCACCTTCTACCGGGCCGAGGGGCCGGGGCAGAAGCCGTTCGTCGAAATCGGCAGCCGAGTCGATCCCGACAGCACCGTCTGCATCATCGAGGTGATGAAGATGATGAACTCGGTCCCGGCCGGGATCGCGGGGACGATCGTCGAGGTCTGCTCGGAGAACGCGCAGATGGTTGAGTTCGGGCAGCCGCTGTTCAAGGTCAAGCCGCAGTGAGCTCCGGGTGAGGATCCGCCGCGTATTCGTCGCCAACCGGGGCGAGATCGCGGTCAGGATCGTCCGCGCCTGCCGGGAGCTGGGCCTGGAATGCGTAGTCGGGACCTCCGACGCGGACCGAACGGGGATGGCCGCACGGGAGGCCGACCGTGCGGTTTGCATAGGCCCTGGGCCCGCGGGCCAGAGCTACTTGCGCGATGACCTGGTGGTGCAGGCGGCACTCGGAACCGGCTGCGACGCGATTCATCCCGGCTATGGCTTTCTCTCGGAGAGGCCCCGGCTGGCCAGGCGGGCGCGGAAGAACGGGTTGGTGTTCGTGGGTCCGCCGGCTGAGGTGATGGAGCTGGCCGGCGACAAGCTCCGCGCGAGGGCCGAAGCGGTCCGGACCGGGCTGCCGGTCCTCCCGGGGGCCCAGGTGCGCTCGCGCCTGGAGGCGCGCGAAGTCGCAGAGCGAATCGGCTTTCCGGTGCTGCTGAAAGCGGCCGGCGGGGGTGGGGGCCGCGGGATCAAGCTCGCGCACGACTCCGGTGAGCTCGCGACGCTGCTCGGCCTGGCGCGCAGCGAAGCCTCGGCGGCGTTCGGAGACGGGCGTATCTATGTGGAGCGGTTCATCCCGGCCGCGCGGCACATCGAGGTCCAGGTGGTCGCCGACGAACACGGGGGGGTGACCGAGCTCGGTGAGCGCGACTGCTCGATCCAGCGGCGCTACCAGAAGGTGATCGAGGAGGCGCCGGCGCCCTCGCTGGCGAGCTCGGTCCGGGAGCAGATCAGGGACGCCGGCGTGGCGTTTGCGCAATCGATCTCCTACCGCAACGTGGGGACGGTCGAGTTCGTGCTGGACGCAGCCAACGATGCGTTCTACTTCTTGGAGATGAACTGCCGGATCCAGGTCGAGCATCCCGTGACCGAAGCGGTGACCGGCGCCGACCTGGTCTGCGAGCAGTTGCGGATCGCCGACCGTCAACGTCTCAGCGTGGCGCGAGCGCAGACCGAGCCGCGGGGGCACGCGATCGAATGCCGGCTCACAGCCGAGGATGTCGAGCACGACTTCCGGCCCACGCCAGGAACCGTGTCACGGTGCTCGATCCCCTCACTCGCCGGTCTGCGGGTCGACACCCACTGCGAGCTGGGGACCGTCGTGCCGCCTTTCTACGACTCGCTGCTCGCGAAGCTGATCGGTCACGGCCGCGACCGCGGGGAGGCGATCACGGTGTTGCTCGAGGCGCTCGAGCACGCCCAGATCGAGGGCGTTCCCACCAACCGCGGGCTGTTGTGCAAAGTGCTCTCCCACCCCGACTTCGCAGCAGGCGCCGTCAGCACCAACTGGCTCGCGCAGACGCTGCCGGAGCTGCAGGAGGTGCTCCAGCCATGAGCCGGCTGATCGAGTTCATCGACACGAGCACCCGCGATGGCAATCAGAGCCTGTGGAGCGCGACCGGTCTGACCACCCCGGACGTGCTGGCGATCGCGCCGACGATCGACCGGGTCGGCTACCACGCACTCGATTTCACCTCCAGCACGCATATGGCTGTGTCGGTCCGCTTCCACCGCGAAGACCCGTGGGAGCGGATCCGGCTGGTCAGCGAAGCGATGCCGAACACGCCGCTGGGGATGATCACCACGGGCATGCGGTTCATCTCCTGGGTTCCCGCCGACGAGGGCGTGATCCGGTTGGCGCTGCGTCTGGTGGCGCGCAACGGGCTCCGCCGGCTCCAGATCGCCGATCCGTCCAACGATCCCGAGCGGCTCAAGCGGCTTGCGGCGATGGCCCGGGCCGAGGGACTCGAAGAGGTGGTGATCGGCCTCACCTACTCGATCAGCGAGGTGCACACCCACGCCTACTACGCCGAGCGCGCGGCGGCGCTGTCCGACTGCGCCGAGATGGACCGCCTGTACCT
Organism: Solirubrobacterales bacterium; assembly: GCA_019240015.1. GTDB lineage: Bacteria > Actinomycetota > Thermoleophilia > Solirubrobacterales > Solirubrobacteraceae > Palsa-465. The sequence continues at coordinate 2,086 of JAFAZB010000349.1, read as the reverse complement.
GAAGGATCCGGGCGGGCTGCTGACCGTCGACGCGGTTCGTGAGCTGGCGCCACACTTCCTCGCCGCCGCCGGCGCGCGCACCGTGGAGTTGCACAGCCACTGCACGATCGGCCTCGCGCCGCAGGTCTACCTGGAGGGCGTGAGGGCTGGATTCCAAGTGCTCCACACCGCCTCGGGAGCGCTCTCCCGTGGCACCTCGCAACCCGAGGCGATCAGCACCGCTCGCAACCTCGAGGCGGCCGGGTTCTCTCATCCGCTCGACCTGGAGGCTCAGGAGCTGGTCTCGAAGCACTTCCACGAACTGGCGCGAGTCAAGGGCCTGCAGCCGGGGGCCCCGCGAGAGTTCGACGCCGCCTACTACCGGCATCAGCTGCCCGGAGGGATGGTCACGACCACCCGGCGGATGCTCGAGGAGCTGAGGCGCCCCGAGCTGTTCGACCAGGTCTTGGACGAGGTGACGCGGGTGCGGGCCGAGATGGGATATCCGATCCTGGTCACGCCGGTGTCGCAGTTCGTCGCCAGCCAGGCGGCCCGCAACGTGATCGACGGGGAGCGCTGGGCGAACGTCTCCGATGAGACCGTGCGCTACTTCCTCGGCCACTATGGCGATCCGGCGGCCCCGGTCGACCCCGCGGTCGCCGAGCGGGTGCTGGCGCGGCCCCAGTCGGGCAAGCTGCGGGACCTGAAGCCGATCACGCTGGATGGGGCTCGGGAGCGCTTCGGCCGCAGGATCTCCGAGGAGGAACTGCTGTTGCGGCTGACGATGCCGCAAGAGCAGGTCGACGCGATGGTCGGCGCGAAGAGCACTCCGCGCCCGGCGCCGGCGGCGCGCCCGGGTCGGGATCCGCTGGTGACGCTGCTGCGAGAGCTGAGCCGGCGGCCGTCGATCTCCCGCTTCTCGCTGGTAAAGGGGGACGAGACCGTGGTCTGGAGCCGTGCGAGCTGATCCGCTGCACCGCGGGCTCGGCCCACACCTGAGCCTCGATCGCGTGCAGGGGTTCGTGTTCGACGTCGATGGCACGTTGGTGCATCGGGGCCCCGATGGCAGGGGCCGTCCCCAGCCCGGAGCGCCGGAGGTGCTGGAGCGGATTCGCGCCTCGGGCCGGCCGCTGGTGCTGTTCACCAACGGCAGCCACGTCAGCTCGGAGCGGATCGCCCGGGGGCTCCAAGAGGATGGGCTGCCGATCGGCGAGCGCGAAGTGCTCACCCCCGTCGAGAGCGCGATCACCTACCTGCGGCGCTATCACCGCGATCGCCCGGTGCTGATGTTCGTGACCGAGGCGATCAGAGAGCGGTTGCAACGCGCCGGGATCCCTGCGGCGCGGGGCGAGGAGGCCGGGGCGGTGTTCGTCGCGCACATCGATCAGACCGACTTCGACGAGATGGAGCGGGCCGCGCGAGCGGTCAGGCGCGGCGCACCCCTGCTGGCGGGGAGCTATGTCCCGGGTTACGCGGGTGCGAACGGGATCATCTTCAGCCGCGGCGCGATGGTGACCGCGGCGATCGCCAAGGTCTCGGGCGCGCGCCCGAAGGTGCTCGGCAAGCCTTCGCGCGCGGCGGTGGCCGAGCTGCGCGCCCGTCTCGGGCTGCCCACCGAGCGGCTGGCCGTGATCGGCGACGATCTCGGCATGGACATTCGGCTCGGGCAGATGGGAGGCTCCCGCACGGTTCTAGTCCGCAGCGGCATCAGCGGCCAGGTGGAGCTACACAGGATCCCCGAACGGCGCCGCCCAGACGCCGTGATCGACGGGGTGGCGGAGCTACTGGAGTGGCTCTAGCGGGGTTGCGGCAAGCGTGGCCTGGCGGACCTCGCTCGGGGTCGCCCCGAACGCGCGCTTGAACACGCGCGAGAAATGCGCCGCGTCGCAGAAGCCCCAGCGGAAAGCAATGTCGGTCACCGAACCGCCGTTGGGCTGCTGGAGATCCTCCAGGCAGCGAGCGAGACGCTCGCTGCGAACCAATCCGGCGACCGAGGTCTCGGCGTCCTCGAACAGCGCGTGCAGGGCGCGCACCGACATCGCGTAGGCGCGCGCGATCGAGGCCGGACCGAGCAGCGGGTCCTGGAGGTGGGTGCGAACGTAGCGCC
>JAFAZB010000341.1 GCA_019240015.1 Solirubrobacterales bacterium | reverse complement strand
CCAACCTGCTGGCCAGCATGGACCGATCGCCGCAGCGCTATCTGACGCCCGACGACCGCGACTTCTTCGCCGTCTATCTGCGCTGAGCGGAGCGCGGTGATGCGCGGGCCGATCGGACACGCGCTGGTCGCGGCGGTGACCTGCTCGCTGGCGGCGGCGGGCTGCGGAGGGTCGGCCGCCAGCAGCTCGACACGCTCGGCCGTGAAATCGTCCAGCGCGGGCACCCCGCGGACGGCGACCACGCCCGCCTCCGCCCCCCGCCGCCCTTCGTGTTGCCGACCGGCAGGTCCTCCGTTTGCGGTCGGAATCAGAACGATCACGCTGATCGACTCCAGTCGTACCGTCAGCTACCAGGGCGCCGCCCCGGCGCCCCGCAAGCTCGTGACCGTGATCCGCTACCCCGCGCGGGGTCCTTCGACAGCCACGGATGAGCTCGACGCGCCGCCCGTCACCCCCGCCGGCCCCTTCCCGCTGGTGCTCTTCGGCCACGGGTTCGCGGTCACGCCGGCTCCGTACGGCGCGCTGCTGGCCGCCTGGGCTCAGGCCGGCTATGTGGTCGCGGCGCCCGTGTTCCCGCTCGAGAACGCGAGCGCACCCGGTGGTCCCAACGAATCCGATCTGCCCAACCAGCCGCGTGACATGAGCTTCGTGATCACGCGCCTGCTGGCGGCCAGCGCTCACCGGGGCGACGCGCTGTCGGGGCTGATCGACCCCCGCCGGGTAGCCGTCAGCGGCCAATCGGATGGCGGCGAGACCGCGCTCGCGGTGGCCTACGACCGCTTCTTCCTGGATCGTCGGGTCCGGGCGGCGATGATTCTCTCCGGTGCGAAGATCCCGGGCATGGGCGGATTCGACTTCCCGGCGCCCGCCCCACCGCTGCTCGCCACCCAGGGCACCGCCGACACGATCAATCCGCCCAGCTTCACGAGCGCGTTCTTCGACGTCGCGCCCTCACCCAAGTACCTGCTGCGGCTGCTCGGCGCCCCCCACCTGGGGCCGTACACCGGTCAACAACCGCAGCTGGGGATCGTCGAGCGGGTCACGATCGCATTCCTCGACCGCTATCTGAAAGGCGCGCCGGGCGCGCTGCGCCGGATGCTCGCCGCGGGTGAGGTGCCCGGCCTGGCGGCGCTCCAGTCCGATCCCTGAGCGCTCAGTGCAGCTGCGCCTCGGCGTAGACCGAGAAACCGCCGGCGGCGCTCGCCGCGCCGACCCCCTGCACGCTGAGATGGGAGTTCGCGAACACGGTGATCGTCGCGAGCCCGCCGAACGGGACGTCGGGTTGCACGACCAGTCGACCGTCCTGCGCGCGCACCGTCGCATCGACACTCGCGATGATTCCGAACAGCGCGGCGGTCCCCCGCAACGTGAGCTGGCCGTTCCCCGAGGCGACCGGCTGCACCGACTGGAGCACCGGAATCGCCGAGCGCAGATCCGCCTCGGTGACGCTGGCGCTGCCGGTCAGCTGGTCGCCGCGCTTGCGCAGACTGGCGTCGTGAAGCGTCAGTAACCCCGCCTGCACCTCGGTCGCCGAGGCATCGAGCGAACCAACGTCGGAGGCCTGGGCGAGGAGCCCGGCGAGGTGCCCCGGATTTGACCGATACTGCCCCATCCGCACCACCACCCGATCGGCGTGGTGCCACAGCAGCTCGACCGCCGGGAACGCCTCGACGCGCACGCTGATCACCGTCCCGGAGCGCGCCAGGCGCTCTCGAAGGCGCTGGGCCGCGAGCCCGGGCAGGACCAGCTGGGCGATCACCAGCAGCAACAGCACCACCCCGGCTGCGGCGAGGGCGGTTATCCGGCGCATGGCCCGGTCCAGCGTACTGGCCGGGTGGAGGCGAACGGCGCGGGGCCGCGGGCGGGCCGACGGGCGGGCCGACCGGCCGCGGGCGACGATCCAAATCGACCACTGGTCGCGCGGCGTCGGGGGGTGTGTGCGTCGGCGACGACGTCGGCGAGTCAGGTGCCCACACCCCTCCTGGGGCCTGGGGGTGTGTGCGATTGAGTGCGATTTCGGGGGAGGTCCGCACTGAAGCGAGGCCCCGGGAGAATCGAGGGCCCCGCGACCAGGCGCTTAAACACCGGAGGCGCCCGCGGGCGCCTCCGAGCAAAGCCAGTGTTCGACGCTTGCTGCTAAGCCGCGCTGACCGGGGTGGCGGGCGAGGAGGGCTCGGAGTCGGCCGGCGGCGTGTACTGGAACTCCTCCTCCGCACCGAACAGCGTGTCGAGCACCTTTGAGCGG
>JAFAZB010000297.1 GCA_019240015.1 Solirubrobacterales bacterium | reverse complement strand
GCGCCCGATCTCGGCCGGGTCGCCGATGTGCGTGATGTCCCCTCCGGAGAGCTTCATCGCGCGGTGACAGAAGCGTTCCACGAGCCCCATCTCGTGGGTCACGAGGACGATCGTCTTGCCCTCGCCGCGCAGGCTGTAGAAGACGTCGATGCACTTCTGCTGGAACGCCGCATCTCCGACCGCGAGCACCTCGTCGATCAACATCACGTCGGGATCGGATTGCACCATCACCGAGAAGGCAAGCCGTACCTGCATCCCCGAGGAGTAGTTCTTCAGCTTTTGGTCGACAAACCGCTCGAGCTCCGCGAACGCGATCACCTGATCAAGCCGGGCCCGGGCATCGCGCGGGCTCAGCCCCATCATCACCGCGTTGATGAGCACGTTGTCACGGGCCGTCAAGTCCGGGTTGAAGCCCACCCCCAGCTCGATGAACGGCGACAGCCGCCCGGCCACCTGGATCGTGCCCGAGTCCACTCGGTAGATCCCTGCGAGGCATTTCAGCAGCGTGCTCTTGCCCGAGCCGTTACGGCCCACGATCCCGAAGAACTCACCTTGAAGAACCTCGAAGCCGACCCCGCGCAGCACGTGGAACTCGTCGAAGGACGTTCGCCTGAACGGGTGCAGGGCGCGTTCCTTGATCGTGTGCACTCGGTGGCGAGGAACCCGGAACGTCTTGTGCAGCCCCTCGACCTGGATCGCGATGGGGTCGGCATCGGCGAGATGCTGGGACATGCCTTCTAAGTCTGAAGCAGGTCTCGTGGGGCGTCCTGCGCGCCGTTGCCCTCGCCGGGGACGTGGGCCCTCATCGCGGGGCGGCTGCGTGTGCTGGAGCCGCTCGGGAGGTCACGACGACGGTAGTCGCCCCGGCTGAGGTGATGCTCGAGCCAGACGTACAGGACGATGAACAGGTACCGACCGCCCATTTCTTGCAGCCGCAGCTTGGATTGGCCGTGGTGGCGGTTGGCCCACGTGACGGGGACGATCGCGTAGCTGAAGCCGCGGGTGACCGCTTTCAGTGGCAGCTCGACCGTCAGGTTGAAGTGGTTGGACAGCAGCGGCTGCAACTGATCGATCACGTACCGCCGGTAGGCCTTGAACGCGTTGGTCGTGTCGTCATAGCCGTGGCGGAAAAGAAACCGAATGCCGGTGTTGACGACGCGGTTGAGCAGCAGCTTGAAGCGGGGATAGCCGTGGGTGGAGCCGCCCTGGGCGAAGCGGGTGCCAAACGCGCAGTCGTACCCCTGCTCAAGCGCTCGGTAGTAGCGCACCAGGTCCGTGGGCGAATCGGATAGGTCGGCCATCATGATCGCCACGGCGTCGCCGGAGAAGTGGTCGAGGCCGGCTCGGACCGCGTGCCCAAACCCAGGCGGAAGGTGCGAACGCACGCACCGGACCGCCGGCTTGCGCTCGGCGATCCGGTTGACGACCTCCACGGTGCCGTCGCCGCTGGCATCGTCGATCACCAGCACTTCGTGTGAGATCTGCTCGCGCTCCAGCTCTTCCAGCACTCCTTCCACGGTGGCGCCGATCGACTGGACCTCGTTGTGCGCAGGGATGACGACCGAGAGCTTCATTTCCTCGCCAGCCAGAGGCTGGCGTTGTGGTCGTGGATCTCCTTCAGGATGGCCTCGAGATCGTAGGTTAAGCGCCACTGCGGATAATCCTGGCGGAACGGTTCGAGGTCGGAGATCCACCAGCGGTGATCGCCGATCCGGTTCTGATCGGAGAGCTCCCAGTCGAGCTCCCGTCCCGCGATTCGCTCGCACAGCCGGATCGCCTCCAGCATCGAGCAGTTGCTCTCCCTCCCGCCGCCGATGTTGTAGACCGCCGCCGTGCGCGGCGCGCGGTGAAACGCTTCGAACGCCGCGACGAGATCCGCGGAGTGGATGTTGTCGCGCACCTGCTTGCCCGAGTAACCGAACACGGTGTAAGGGTCACCGGTCATCGTGCAGCGCATCAGGTAGGACAGGAAGCCGTGCAGCTTCGCGCCGGCGTGATTGGGGCCAGTGAGGCAGCCGCCGCGAAAGCACACGGTCGGCATCTCGAAGTAACGGCCGTACTCCTGCACCAGCAAATCGGCGGCGGTCTTCGAGACCCCGAACAGCGAGTGCGTGGAGGCATCGATCGACATCGACGTGTCGATCCCGCGGAAGTAGCGGTGACCGGCTGGCAGCTCCAGGCGATCGTCGTTCTCGACCAGGGGCAGATGATTTGGAACGTCGCCGTAGACCTTGTTCGTGGAGCAGAAGACGAAGCTGGCGGACGGGGCGTGGCGGCGCGTCGCCTCGAGCAGGTTGAGCGTGCCGTTGGCGTTGACCGAGAAGTCCATCTGAGGATCCGATGCCGCCCAGTCGTGAGATGGCTGGCCGGCGGTGTGGATCACCAGCTCGAGCGTGCTGGCGTGCTCGGCGAACACCCGGTCGACACTGTTGCCGTCGCGGATGTCGATCTCCAGCGAGCGAAACGCGCCGTCGAGGCTCCGCAGCAGCCGCTCCGTGGTCGGCGCAGTCGAGGCGGATGGACCGAAGAAGTGGGCCCGCATGTCGTTCTCGAGCCCGACAACGTCGTATCCGGCCGCTACGAAATGCTGAACTGACTCCGACCCGATCAGGCCTCCCGAGCCGGTGACGATCGCCGTCGGCATGGCGCTCTAGTCAACCACTATCTTGTCGGCCGGTGCTGTCAGCGAGTGGAGCGCTCAGGCGGCTGGCCGGCAAGGAGATCTGGCTCTGGGCGCTGATCCCGCTGGCGATCGCGATTCTCAGCTGGCAGCCGGTGGGACTCGAGCCAGGCCCGAGCGGCGACGCGAGCTGGGGCGCTGGGCTCGAGCTCGCGCTGCGCGGCGGAATCAGCTTCGGCAACCAGGCGGTGTTCACGTATGGGCCACTGGGGTTCCTGAGCGTCAACCCGCTGTGGTTCTTTCATCTGGGCGAGCTGTCGTTCGCGTACCTGGTGGTGGTCCGGGTCGGGCTCGCGGCGGCGCTGCTCGCGGGGGCGCGGCGGACGTTCGGCGGCCTGACCGCATTCGTGCTCGCCGCGGTGGTCGCCGCCGTCGACGAGCAGCTGCCCGAGCTGACGATCGCGTTGATCGTCACGGTGCTGCTGGCCACCAGCCCGGTCCGGCGTCGGCGCAGCGTGGTCGTGCTCGGTGCGCTCGGTGCCTTCGCGGCGCTGGAGGTGCTGAACAAGGTCTCGTACGGAGTGGGGATCGGCACGATGACCGTGGTGCTCGCGTTGACGCTCCCCGGGCGCCGGCGCGAGTACCTGACCGCGACGGCCGCGGGATTCGTGGTGGCGTTCGCGTTGCTGTGGGCGGTGCTCGGACAGGACTTCGCCGCGCTCCCGGACTTCATCCGGAACTCGGCCCAG